>VGJL01000029.1 GCA_016867495.1 Candidatus Eisenbacteria bacterium
ATGCCGTCGTTGTCGTGGAGGAGGAAGCGAGGGGCCAGATCCTCAGAGGTCGCCTCACGGAACTGCTGTTTCACCCAGGCCAGCGTGGGGTTACGGGTGACGTTGACGTGGACGATGCGTCGGGACTCGATCTCCATGACGACGAACAGATAGGCGACGGCGAAGAAGGCGGTGTGCTGGGTGAGGAAGTCGCATGCCCAGACCACTCGGGCATGGTTGCGAATGAATGTGCGCCATGTCTGATCTCCGCGGGGGGAACCATGAACTATCCGCCGGAGATCAAGGCGTTCTACATGCGAGCGAATGACGACGGGAGGACCGTCGCGGCGATGGACATTCTGGCCCCGGGAATCGGCGAGATCGGCGGCGGCAGCCAGCGCGAGGAGCGCCTCGAGGTGCTCGACCGACGGATCGAGGAGATGAAGCTCAACAAGGATGCCTACTGGTGGTTCAGGGACCTCCGCCTCTACGGCACCGTCCCGCACGCAGGCTTCGGCCTTGGATTCGATCGGGCTCTCGTCTACGCCACGGGGATCGGAAACATCCGGGATGTGATCCCGTTCCCGCGGGCGCCGAAGGGCGCGGAGTTCTAGCCGCGGGCGCAGCCTACTTCTTGTGCCGCTCGGCCCATGCCGTGCGGCAGGCCTCTTTCTCTTCCTCGGTGCGCGCCGGATCGGTTATGCAGTCGGCGAGCTCCTTCAGCGCGTCTCCGTCTCCCGGCCCGGCGTCCTTTGGCACCTCAAACTTCTTCGAGTCGGAGAGTCCGGGGGTCAAGGGCGTCACTGTCTCGGTGTATGCCTGGACTTCGCGCCCCGCCCCAAGGCGCGCGGCGAACTCCCAGAAAAACGATTCGTAGTAGCCGTTGCACTTTCGGTACTCGATCGTCGCCTCGTCACAGAGCATATGCTCCCAGAGTTTGTAGGCGTCGTCCTTCCACGAATCGGCCCCTCCACCGAGCCCGGAGGGGGTGGCAGAACTGCACTTGCCGCAGTGGTCCTTGTCCTTCGCGCAGTCGGGGCCATGCCCGATCACGATGAGCTTCATGATGCAGCAACAGTCGGGATGCTTGTCGAAGAACTTCCGCATGCATGCGCCGAAGGCGGCGGGATCCTTCGCCTCGCAGTCGGCGATCATGGCCGATTGGCCGTCGGCCAGGTGCTTGCCGATCTCGGTCCAGCTCCGATCTTCGTCGTCCCAGGAGAGGGTGTGGATCATCCAGGCGCAATCCTCTGCCGCATCGGCGCACCACGGGACGACCGTGACCGCCGCCTCGTCGCCGCACCCTTCGCTCCGGCGGAGGGTGAGGGTGACATCCCGCATCAGGCCGCTGATCTCGGTCCCCTCAACCCAGACCGTTTTCGGTAGGGAAGAGACGGGATAGCTCCTGGGCGTCTTGATCTCCTTGCGCTTGCCGCTGCTCTCCCAGACGCGGACCCGACCCTTGAGTGGCTGGAAGGTGTCGAGCGTCACTGTGCCGCTCTTCGTGCCGCGGACCTCGAGGAGGACCTCGAGGAGGTCGTCCTCGTCCTTCACTGTGCGCTCGCCGAGATCCGGCTTCCCGTTCTCGTTGTCGTCGTCGGTGTTGCGGGCGGCTGTACCTCCGTCGCAGAGCTCGAAGGGATCCGCCACACCGGCGTAGTAGATCCCGTCGTCGACGATGTCGATGTCGACTTCGATCACGCCGATCCCCTTCTTCCGGATCTTGGGCGGATCGATCCCCTGCTTCCCGCTGTCCCGGAACTCGACGGTGATCGTGTCCTGGCCCGCCTCCTCGGGGGAGAGGTAGACGACGCTCGACTTGCGGCCGTTCGTCGTCACTGTCTCCCAGTAGCGCCCGTCCGGCCCGGCAAAGGCGCCGCGCGCGGCCGTCCAGGTGTAGAGATGCTCATCCGTGAGGATCAACTCGAGATCGTCATCGCCGCAGGGGCCGGCGCAGGCGAGGCGGAGCATGTCCTGATCTCCATCCTGCGACTCCGCGCGGAAGAGGCGCAACTCTCCGGCGCAGACTTCGTCCGGGATCGAGTGGGAGACCGTGAAATCGGGTTTCGGATCCCATGCGGGGGCGGAGGGAAGACAGGATCCCTCCGCCCTAGGAATCGTCTCGAGGAATGAGTAGACGGGGAACGGGTCGGCGATCTCAGCCGACTGCGTATAGGCGCACGGCGCCGTCCGGCGGACCGTCGTGCGGACGCGGCAAATGATTGAATCGTCGTTGCCGCGGGCATCGGCGATCTTGCAGACGAAGGAAGCCGTGTCGAAGGCGGCGACTTCGAGCTCCGGGGGCATGTACAACGCTGCGGGTCCCCCCTGGTGGATGAGGCTTCCCTCGCCGCTCTCTTGCGTCCAGGTATAGATGAGACGGTCGGTGATCTCGGTCTTTCGCTCTGCGCTGGAGCCGTCTTCACGACAGATGCATGTCTGGCGGATCCGGTCGAGGTCGTTCGCGTGCGCAACGAGCGGGATGTATGAGAGGACGGCGCGCGGATACCCGTCGCTGGTGTCGGGATGGAGCAACTCGGCGAGGATCGGAGTGTGCGGCTCGATATCTTGCGTGAGGGAGCAGCGCCGATCCTTCTCGGGAGGAGGGGAGTCGGGAGGTTCTTTGGGAGGAGGAGGTTCGTCAGGAGGGTGCTCGGGGGGAGGCGGTGGGGCCGTCTGTTTCGAGTCGAGTTGGAATCTTCCCTGAAGGCGGATCTCAGGCTCGACGACCCAGCTTTCCGTCCCTCCCGCGTCGGGAAGCGATCTGCCTGCGATCACCCCGGTCAGGCCCACGCGGATCATCTCGCTGATCGCGCGGGCGAGGCCGATCTCGATCATGGGGGAGAGGTCGTTTCGCGCATCGGTCCGATCGACGAAGAACCCGATCCTCTCGATCTCCACGCGGGTGTCCTCCGGAGCGAGGCGATGATACTGAACGCCGAGCCCGATCTGCGGGAGATAGGCGCCGATCTGCCACTGCCTGCTCAGCGAAGCGTCCGCCAGGATGCCGCGCACGTCGGTCACGACCAGGCCCAATGCCGCGCGGGGGCCCGATTCGGTCTCGACGAGAAGCGGCAGCCTCGCCGAGACCTCCGCGCGATACGACCCGATCACGAGGCGTCCTTCCCACCCGGGTCGGAACTCGTATCCCGCCGAGAGACCGAAGGTGAGGGCGGGGTCGATCGAGTATCCGCCCGGTTCGCCGTTGAGGAAGAAGGGACCGCCGAGCTGCGCGGAGATCGTCTCGAAGCGCTCCGGGACGGAGCGGATGTAGGCGTCGATGCGGCCGGTGCCCCCTCCGTCGATCCCGATCCCGGAGCGGTCGTCGGGGAGCAGCAGCCCGAGATGGAGTCCCAGGTGCATTCCTCGCGGGAGAGAGGGCGCGCCCCCTCCGGGGTGCGCCGGTTGGGCGGGCAGATAGCCGGCGATCCCGCAGAGTGTGACGAGGACGAAGACCGGCGTCCTGAGAGACATGGAGACTCTCCTCCCGCGGCCGAGCGGCTTCGGTTGAATGGTTACACCGGCGCCGCGGCGGACGAAAGCGGGAAGATCAGCATGATGAATCTATAAGGACGGGTGCGACGGATGGCGCAGAGGATGCGTGAGGGGGAGCAACGCATACGAGATCGGCGTACTCCGCGATTATTGCACGTCGGCGGCAGGGAGGAAGTGACCCAGAGCCTCTTGACGCAGCGTTCTCATGAGGCGTTCGATGTACGGAAATGCGTTCGATGCACCGTAGGGGATCGGTAAGCCCTCGATCCCCATGACCTCGTCGAGCGACGACGCAGAACAGTCTGGGGCCCTCCCGGTTCGAAGTCGGACACGTATCCGGATTTCTCGGCGATGTCGACAATGGATGAGGTTTTCAGGAGGCACCGGCGTAGCCCATCAGGCAGCCCTCACCAATCGGGAGACTGCTGTCGAAGCTTATGTCCATAATGGGGAAGTCGCCTCCGCGCTATGGCATGGGGTAGATTGGTGGAGGAAGTTGCAGGCGATGGGACGATTCCTTCTCGAGTCAGCAAGCGCGTCCGGGTTGGTCGGAGTCTTGCTGGTTCCGGCGAGCTTCGCCCGGTGGAGTCAGCACGTCGCGCGGCGAAGCCCGACCGCGAGCACCAACAGATCGTCGTCCTCTCTCTGAAAGGGGCGCACTTGACCATAGGCGGAGAAACAGATCGAGAGGGACGACACGGCCGCATCCAATGGCCGGACGGCAAGAGCTTCGCCTTCTCGATCTTCGACGATACCGACAACGCCACGGTCCAGAACGTGGGGCCGATCTACGATCTGCTCAGCGATCTCGGTCTGCGCACGACAAAGTCCGTGTGGCCCCTTCGCTCGGACCCCGGCGATCCCAAGTGGGGGCAGTCGCTGGAGGACGACGAGTACCTGGACTTCATCCTCGAGCTGAAGGCGCGCGGCTTCGAGATCGGCTACCACGGCGCGAGGATCGGAGACAACCCCCGCAGCGTCATCCTCGAGGCGCTGGATCTCTTCCGGCAGCGGATCGGCCACGATCCCAAGACCTATGCGCAGCATTCCTACCTGATCGAGAGCCTCTACTGGGGGAAGCGGCAGACTCGCCTGCCGCTGGTCGGGAACTTCGTGATGCGCAACAGGCCGTTCCCCGACTTCCTGGGCGATGACCCCAAGAGCCCCTACTTCTGGGGAGATCTCTGCAAGGAACGGATCGCCTATGTCAGGTGCTTCGAGTTCTCCGATCGCAGCCTGCTCGAGTCGGATCGATGGACTCCCTATCACGATCCGCAGAAGCCGTACGTCAACTTCTGGTTTTCCGCGAACGGCGGCGGCGCCCTCGGGATCGATGCGGCGGACGAGGTCGTGCGGCGGCGCATCCATCGATGGGAGGAGTCCGGCGCCCTGATCCTCGTCTCCGCGCACCTGGCCCAGGGACTGGTGCGGGATGGGAAGCCCCATCCCGGGTTGGCGAGGACGCTGCGGTTGCTATCCGAGAGCGCCGGTTGGTTCGCGCCCGTCGGGGAGATCCTGGATCACGTGCGGAGCCAGCGCGGACCGCACCTTCTGACGCGCTGGCGGGGGGTGAGGCAGGAAGTCGCATGGGTGAAGGAGACGGCCGCGCGGAGGCTGCGACGAAGGCTCGGCCGGGGCTGACTCTCTCCGTCTACTTGCACGCGATCTTCGGCAGGCCGAGGCTCTTCCTGAGGCGAGCGGCGACCGCGCGCGGCACCTCCCGGCCCTCGAGGCACCAGTAGAGCTCGAGCGTCCCCCGCAACGTGGCGGCCTGCGCGCGGCATGAAGCGCAGCTCTTGAGATGGCTCGCGACCTCGCGGCAGAAGGGGGATGACTCGCGCTTGCCCGCCTCGGCGCAGAGTCGGCGAAGGATCTCGCGGCAGCGCTCCGGTTGCGCGGGCTTCTCCTCGCGCCGCGCCGGCCCGGCAGCTCTCTTTGAATCCACCTTGGGTCCCCTTGTCCGAGGACTCGCGGGACCCGGCCGCTTGCTTCTTCTCTCAGTCACGATGGCGACCCTCCAGATAGGCGGCGAGACGATCCCTCAGAAAGAGCCGCGCCCTGTGGAGATCGCTCTTCAGCGCGGCGAGGGTCGTCCCTGCATGAGAGGCGGCATCCTTTAGCGCCAGCCCCTCGATGTCGACCAGCACGAATGCGGCCCGGTGCTTGGGCGGCAGCTCCCCGATCGCGGCCTCCAGACGCCGCTTGAGCTCGCGGTCCTCGAGAAGCTGGTGCGGGTTCCCTTCCAGCGCGCGGGCGGCATAGCTGAGATCCTGCTCGGGATCGACCTCCAGCTCATCCAGATTGACGAGCTTGCCGCTCCGCCTGCGGCGCAAGCGCTGCAGGGCCTCGTTGGTCGCGATCCTGTAGATCCAGGTCTTCAGGCTGGAGCCGGAGCGGAAGCGACGGAGCGAGCGGAAGGCCTGAAGAAAGGTCTCCTGCAGGACGACCTCCGCTTCATGCGGATCGCGAGTCAATCGCAGAGCGAGATTGTAGACCATCTTCTGGTGATCGAGGACGATCCGCTCGCGGGCGCGGGGATCTCCGGCTTGCGCCGCGGCGACAATCTCGGCCTCTCTCAGCAGCACCTCCAGGACCTGCCCCCAAGTCGAACGAAGAACGTTCCAGGCACCCGCCTGTGCGGGTCATGATCCAGGACGGAGTCATGGTACACCTCGAGGAGCATCTTCACATCGGGAGGGACGGCGAAGGTCAGGCCGTCGACCTCGAAGCGGACATCCTCCTTCTGCGGCTCTTCCAGAGCCAGCCCCAAGCGGGGCCCGCCTCAGCTGTAGTCGTCGATGAGAATCCTCGGGATCCTCCCGGCGCCCTCCTCGGCGAGCAGGGACGATAGGGCTTCGCGCGCGGAGTCGGTCATCTGGATCATGGCTCGGTCGTCCCGGTCGTCGCGGTCTTCTTCGGAAGGTGCTTCTCCAGGCGCTCCTGGAGCGGGCGAAGCGGCAGGGCGCCGACGATCCGATCGACCGGGCGGCCGCCCTTGTAGAGGATCATGGTCGGGATGCTCTGGATGCCGTACTTCGCGGCGGTCTGCGGATTCTCGTCGATGTTGAGCTTGAGGATTCTCATCCGGCCGTGGTAGTCCGGCCCGATCTCCTCGAGCAACCCGCCGACGAGCCGGCAGGGAGCGCACCAGGGCGCCCAGAAGTCGACCAGGACCGGCACGGCCGAGCCGAGGACTTCCTCGTTGAAGTTCGTATCATCCACCGGCTCCGGGCGGCCGGGCACAACCTTCTTCTCGAACAGCTTCTTGATGTCCATCTGCCACTCCTATCTGATCCGGCCCCGACACGATGTCGCGGGCTCGCGAGAGAACCCTCCGTTCGCGGCCCGGGCGACAGCGCCGGAGAACCGGCACGCCGACGCGGGCTCGCGAGAGGCGCCTTCGCCTGCTCATCCAGTTGGATGCTGGAGGGGCGGAAAGGATTCAGCTTCTCTTCGAGGCTCCACCGTCGGCCGGCTCGGGCGCGATGATCCCGGGCGCTACCGCTTGGGCGGCAAGGAGTTCGCGGTATGCCCCCAGGACCCCGTCGCGGAGGCTCTCAATTGAAAACTCCGCCTCGACCCGGGCGCGTCCGGCCTCGCCGAACTGAGCGCGGCGGCGGGGATCCTCGAGAAGGCTGATGATGGCTCCGGCAAGCTCCGGCGGCGAAGCGGGCGGGACGAGCCATCCGGTCTCCCCATGGCGGACCGCCTCGGGAATCCCGCCGGCATTCGTGGCGACCACGGGCAGCCGCGCCGACATCGCGTCGAGGATCGCGGTCCCCAGTCCCTCTTCCGTGGACGGATGCGCGAAGACATCGAAGCAGTGGAGAAAGCGCGCCACATCGGGCCGGAACCCCGCGAAGGTGACCCTCGCCTGCAGACCATGCTCCCAGCAGGTGCGCCGAAGCTCCGACTCGAGAGGGCCGTCGCCGAAGATCGCGAGCCACGCCTCGGGGCGATCGCCGAGGATGCGGGGCATCGCCGCGATCAGGTGGCGATGCCCCTTGTGCGGGACGAGAGAGCCCACCGCGCCGATGAGGCCGGCCTCCGCGGGGATTCCAAGCTCGGCCCGCAGCTGATCGGGGTCCTCCTTGGCGTGCGCGTCGATCCGCTCGGGGTCGACGCACGAATGGACCACCCGCAACCTCGATGCCGCGACGCCGTGCTGCTGCAGGATCTCTTTGACCGCCTGGGAGACGCAGAGGAAGAAGGCCGGCTCGCTCGTGTAGCGCATCCGTGTGATCGGATCGCTCCCCGGGGGGAAGTCGACGCGCCTGTGCACGACGAAAACCGGGCGCCGATCCCGCGGAAGCGTGGGCCAGCGGATGGAGAAGAACCCCAGGCTGTGGGCATTGGCCGTGTGGGTGTGGAGGACTCCGGCGTCCGTGTCCTGGATCGCCTGGACCACGTTCTTGATCGCGATCGGATCGCCCGCGCCGTGATAGGGGATTTCCCGAACTTCCAGGTTCTCGGAGCGGGCCCGCTGGCAGAGGGGGCTTCCCTTGGGCGTCAGGATCACCGACCTGTGGCCGCTGGCGGCGAGGGCGCGCGCGAGATAGAGGACCTGTTGCTGTCCCCCCCGCCATTCGCGCCCCGTGTCGAGGTGCAGGATGCTCAAGGAGCGGTCGTCTGTCTGGTTCAATCCGGCCATCCTTCTTCGGTGCCGCTCAGTATAGCCGGAACGAAGGATCGAGGGGAGGGAATCCGTCGGGGGGCGCGTGGTTGCGACCCCGCCGGCTGCGTCAGTCGCGCCATGGCCCGCTCGGCTCGCTGAGTCACAGGGCGCGAGCAGTGCGGGCCATCAGCGCTTCACGAGCCGGAGGGCCTGTGACCCCGCCGGCTCCCTCAGCCCCGCTATGTTCGCGTTCGCGGCGCGGGGCTTCGGGAGCCGCCGGGGTCCCTCGACAGGAAGCGGGAGGACACATGGCCCTATCTCAGCAGGACGATGCTCCTCGCCCGCCGCTGCCCGCCGTCAACCGTCAGCCGGCAGTAGTAGATCCCCGAGGCCACCTGCATCCCCGCGTCGTTGCGCGAGGACCAGGTCTCCTGATGCCACCCCCCCGCTCTGTGTCCGGCGAAGAGGGTCTTCACGAGTCGACCGTTCACATCGAAGACACGGAGGTCGATTTCTCCATCTCGTGGAAGGGCGTAGCGGATTGTCGTCTGATCCCCGAACGGGTTGGGCCTGGCCGGAGCAAGCTCGAGGGACGGGCCATCGGCGGCCTCGCGAGACACATGCGACGCGCCCCTCACTCGGACGCACAGCGTGATTCCGCCCGTCTCCCGCACCAGGACTCCCGACGGCGTGTAGAGGAAGCACTCCACATCGACGCGGCCGAGCGGCCGGGTCACGGTCGGCGTGACGGTCGCCCGGCAGGGAATCATCTGTCCCGGGCCGAGCGGGATCGGGACCCCCTCGGGCAGGCTGAGCGTCGCGGACCAGTCCTCGGCCCCTTCCTCCCTGTCGATGCGGAGAACGACCTCCATCGGCCCGGTCTCGGGATTCTCGACCGCGAACGTCATCCCGACGGGGGCGCCGATGTCGGTCTCCATGGAGAACTCGCCAAGGGCCGCGTGGTTGTTCTCCCCCTGCGGCCAGTCGCTCTGCGGCATCTCGCCCGGCGAGTGGATCGTGCTGAAGAAAGAGAAGAAGGGCTCGCCGAAGCTGTTCGCCGGCGGCGATGTCCAGAAGACGGGCCCGACCGTCAGGGAATCGCCCGGCGGCAGCGATGGAATCGGAATCAAGCCGAAGGGGCTTCCCGCGCCGGCTCTCTCCGCGGCGTTCGGATCGCGGTACGAAAACTCGCAGTAGCCGCCCGCGGGAGTCGCTCCCGTGCCGTAGTTCGCCACGGTCGCATAGACCTCGTACTGGGACTGCCCGATCTTGCGGATCTCGATCCCGGTGGAGCCGGCCCCTCCGCCTCCTCCTCCTCCGCCGAAGTCGCCGAAGCCGCCGTGGCTCCACCAATCATCGCCGTACGGCCAGCCGTCGTGCCCGGCGTCGGGCCCCTGGATCTGAAGACAGACCGTGAGTCCCTTGCTCTCGATCGCCGCGCCGCCGAGCTTGTCGGCGTACCCGACATAGGAGTGGGACGAGGGGGAGGGATTGAGAGTCCCCCAGGCCGCAGTCGCGGCGGTCGCGACCAGCGGGTTGCCGATCCAGCCGCCCCACTGCACTTTCCAGGTCGAGAAGTCCCAATCGCCCGTGCTCGAGATGTTGGCGAGGTTGTGCGTTTGCACTTCGCCGCCTTGCAGACCTCCATTCGTCAGGGTGAGCTTCGCCTGCGCGTTCTGGACAGGGAAGAGGCCGTCCAAGGGTTCGGCGCCCGTGTAGGTCACGAGGAGAGAGCCGTCCTCCTTCCCGCTGTAGCACCAGGCGGGAGCGGCGAGCCACTTGAGCTCCCAGGGCGCGGCGAAGATGAATCGCTTGCTGGTCCAGACCTGGTCCCAGAAGACCGCCTGCGGGATCCAGGCATACTTCGCGACCGCGGGATCGTGGATCAGGAAGGCCCGCCGCTTCCCCGGCCAGGGCTGCGCGCTCCACGGATTGCCCGGGCATGTGCCGGCGTTGTCGAAGCCGACCAGCAGAACCGCGTGGCCGCAGGCATTGTCGGTTTCGGGGGAGACGGACGTCGTGTCGACGAATCCCTCGTACTGATCCGCCTTGAGCCACTTGAGGTAGTTCTGCGTGGAGATGAAGGCGACGATCGGGTATCCGGAGGCGAGGAAGGTATCGAGCGCGCTCGGGTAGACCGTGCTCGTCGTGTCGACGTCGTCCGATGGAGCGACATCGGTCCAGATGGAATCCACGGCGCTGTAGCCGAGCGAGCGCCACGTGTATCCCCAGTTCCCTCCTCCCGCCTGCGGGCATCCGACCGGAGGGCATCCCGCCCGGATGGCGGTCGCCGCCTGCGTCAGGCTCGAGAAGTGGGCGGCCCGACGGCCGTCGGTAATGTATGTGCCCTTCCAGGCGCCGGGGCAACTGTCGCGGTCGTTCGTGTTGGCGGCCGCCTCGATTTCTTCCTGGGGCCCAGCGAAGTTGCCTCCCCCGACCGGAAGGATGTCGCCGAAACGATCGAAGAGCATCTGCAGGCAAGCGACGACGCAGCGCCCGTTCGGTCTGTTGGGGCAGCAGGGCTCGCTCAGCGGGCTGCCCGGGATCGTGTACTGCCCATGGAAGGGGACGAGGGGCGGCTGCGCCCAGTGCGCGGCGTTGTTCTCCGGGTCGACGAAGATGCCCCGCGGCGGACTCGCGTAAGCCTGGGGCTCCTCGTACCCCTCCACCGAGAAGTCGTCATAGTGGGCGTCCAGATAGTTGGTCCCCGAGTGATTGTCCTCGAACCAGAACTGCAACGAGGGGACGACCGTCGTGTTGTAGCTGACCGTTCCCATCAGGGTTCCGTTCACGAAGACCGTGTACTGCCTGAGGGAGGGGCGGCAGTGGACGGTGATCCAGCCCCACGTGCTGGCGGCCAGGTATGAATCGAAGGAGCTGTTCGAGACGCGGTTGCCGACGAAGGAGTTGTTCCCGACCGGGTCATAGAGGAGCGGCAGATTGGGGTAGTCGAGGAGCAGCCGGATATGGCCGAAGACGAAGAATCGATTCCAATGGAACGAGGAGTACTTGAATGCGCACCGCACCGTGTAGTCCCTGGTCGTGTCGACGGGGACCGACCGCGAGGTGGCCGTGGCGCCTCGTCCGGCCATGGCGTTTCCGATCACTCGCAGAGAGTGTGTGCCTGAGTTCCCGACGGCCGGGTCGAGCGCGATCGTGGCGCCATTGTTGGCCAGCGTCCAGCAACTGGTGTTGTTGTCCTCGAAGTCGTCCGACCAGAGGGCAAGGGACGCGGCCGAGGGGGACGGGGAAAAAAGGGCGATCGCCTGCAAGAGAACGATCGCCGGCATCACGCGGGCAGGAGTCGCGGCTCTCATCTTGAATCCTCCAACCACATTCGTGGTTTTGAGATATCGATCGCCGCAGGGACGAAAAGGTTACAAGACGCCGCTCGAGCGCGTATCATGAGGCTCAGTCACGAGTTCGCCGACGCAAGTCGCGGTCCGGCCGCCCTCGATGGCCGGCCGGCCGAATGGCAAGAGGAGGTAACGATGGTCTTGGCAAGGCGGTTCTGGTGGGTGGCGGTCGTCGGGATCCCCTTCGGTCTCGGGGTTCTGGGGCTCGCGGGCGTGTCGGTTGCGGCTCCGCAGGAGTTGATCGCGGACGGGGACTTCAGCGCCTGCGCGACCAGCAAAGTCCTCCGGCAGGACAACAAAGGGCCCGACTGGTGCGAGACGCGCAAGGACGGCAAGGAGGGGCGCAAGCTCCTCATGCTGAGCAAGAAGGATGTGGCGGGCAACGCGACGCCAAAGGCGATGCTGAAGGCCCACCCCGACCTCAACACCTACCTGAGCCAGAGATTCGCCGCGCCGCAGAAGGACGACTTCAGCATCCAGTACGACATCTGCGTGCGCGAGATTCTGCCGGACGACAATCGTTCAGCCTTCTGCATGGTGGGCAAGGACTCGGACAAGAAGGCCGGCCCCAACTCGACCGGGGGCGAGCGGTTCGTCTTCCTGGGCTTCGAGAACGCCCCCGAGAAGGGGAAGATCAATCTCTTCGCCCGCCAGGGCAAGACGCCGTGGGAGCAGAAGACGATCGTCGCCAAAGGCCTCGATCTCAACAAGTGGTACACGATCGAGCTCGCGATCTATCCCTCCGCCGCCGCGTACGAGGTTTCGGTCAAGGGGATCACGCAGCCGGTGGAGCTCGACGCGTTCAGCCCCTCCGGCAAGGCGCCCAAGCGGCTCACGCATATCAGCTTCGCTTCGTGGAACGACGGCGCGGGCACCTTCTACATCGACAATGTGATCGCGCGGGCGCTCTAGGCCCGCGGACCCCGACGGGAGGAGACGATGAGGAAGCCTGAGGCCGCGCTCGGCCACTTCGAGAAGAACTTCGATTCCTATGTCGAGAGGCTCAAGACGATCACGCGGATCCCGAGCGTGAGCGCCGAGGGATTCCCGCGGGAGGAGGTCGCGCGGTGCGCTGAGGCGGTGGCGGCTGAGCTGCGCGCGGCGGGGCTGGAGAACGTCCGGACGATCGTGTACGAAGGAAGCCATCCTTACGCCTACGGCGAATGGCTGCACGCCCCGGGCGCGCCGACGATTCTCCTCTACGGGCATCACGACGTGCAGCCTCCGGGACGGCCGGAGGTCTGGGAAAGTCCCGCGTTCGAGCCGACGGTTCGGGCCGACGGACGCCTCTATGCGCGAGGAATCGCCGACGACAAGGCCGGCGTGATGATGCACGTGGCCGCGGCCGACTCGTTCCTGCGGGCTGAGAAGCGCCTTCCCTTGAATGTGAAGGTGATCATCGAGGGGGAGGAGGAGGTCGGCTCGGGGCATCTCGAGGACTTCCTCCGCGCCAATCGAGAGATGCTCGCCGCGGACTATCTTGTCCTCACCGACACGGCGAACTTCGAGGAGGGGATCCCCGCCATCACATTCCAGCTCCGGGGCATGGTGGCCGTCGATGTCGAGGTGGCGGGCCTCAGGGGGCGCGTGCACAGCGGAAGCTGGGGCGGCCCCGTTCCCGATCCGATCATGGCCCTTTGCAGAATCCTCGATCGCCTGGTCGACGAGGACGGCGTCCCCTGCGATCCCGATATCAGGGCCGGCATCAGGGAGACTCCCGACGCGGCGCGCGCGCGCCTGCAGGCGCTCCCCTTCGATGAGGCGGACTTCATGAGGCAGGCCGGCCTGCTGCCCGGCGTCCGGATCGCGGGCGAGAAGAAGTACAGCGTCTACGAGAGGATGTGGACGCGCCCCAGTCTCACGGTCGTGGCGATGGAGGCGAGCCTCATGAAGGACGCCACCAACCAGATCGTCGATTCGGCGAGGGCGCGCGTCACGGTGCGGATCGTCCCGGATCAGGATCCCGAGGCCGTGCGGGACGCGCTCGTCGCCGCTCTCCATCGCGATCCTCCGTGGGGAGTCCAGGTCCGCGCGAAGCCGCTGCACACGGGACTCTGGTGGACGACCGAGCCGAGCGGTCCCGCGTTCGACGCCGCGATGCGGGCGCTGCGCGCCGGATACGAGCAGGAGCCGGCCCTCATCGGCTGCGGGGGATCGATTCCATTCGTGAAGCCGTTCCAGGACATCTTCGGCGGCATCCCCTGTCTCCTCCTCGGGGTCGAGGATCCGACATGCCAGGCGCACGGGGAGAACGAGAGTCTGAGCCTGAGGGACTGGCGCAAGGCGATCCGTTCGGCGATCTATCTCTACGCGGAGCTGGCGGAGCTGCGCTAGATGTCCTTGACTGTATCTGAGACGCGAGCGGCCGCGCCGCGAGGCCCGGCGCCCCCGGAACCCAGCCGGGCCGAGCGGATGCGCCAGGCGAGCGTGTCAGTTGCAGTCAAAACGGTCCAGGAGCCGCGGCGACACGAGAGGAAGGACGTCAGATGAGTCGAGAGACCCAGCCGCCCGCGGCGGACAGTCGCCTCAAGGCGAAATACGAGTGTCTCCTTGAGTGGTTCCGCGAGGCGGGAAGCGCGGTCGTGGCCTATTCGGGCGGAGCCGACAGCGCCTTCCTTCTGATGGCCGCCCACGAGGCTCTCGGCGACCGCTGCGTCGGCGTGACCGCCTTCTCGCCGAGCATGCCGCGCGCGGAACTCGAGAGCGCCGTGGCGACGGCGCGGGAGATCGGCGCGCCTCACCGGGTCATCGAGACGCACGAGCTCGACGATCCCCAGTACCGAGAGAACAGCCCGATGCGGTGCTACTTCTGCAAGGGCGATCTCTTCGATCGGCTCCTCGAGTTCGCGAAGGAGAATCGATACGCCGTCGTCGCGGACGGATCGAACGTGGATGACATCGGCGACCATCGCCCCGGGATGCAGGCCGCGCGCGATCGCGGCGTCCGGAGCCCTCTGCAGATGATTGGCCTCGGGAAGCAGGATATTCGGGCACTGGCGAGGCAGCGCGGGCTCTCCACCTGGGACAAGCCCGCGGCCGCCTGTCTCTCCTCCCGCATCCCCTACGGCACCGAGGTGACGGCGGAGAGGCTCGCGACGATCGAGAAGAGCGAGATGATCCTCAAGGAGCTGGGGATCCGGCAGCTTCGGGTGCGGCACCACGGCGAGATCGCGCGGATCGAGGTCGTCCCGGAGGACTTCGCGCGCGTGATCGAGAACCGCCGGCAGATCCTCGAGCGGATGAAGGCTCTCGGCTTCCTCTTCGTCACGATCGACCTGGAGGGATTCCGCAGCGGGAGCCTCAACGCGGGGCTGGATCTCGGATGAACGAAGAAACCCTCCGCAGGATGCTCGAGGATGTCCGGTCCGGACGGCTGGACCTCGACGGCGCGCTGCATCGATTGCGAGATCTGCCTTACGAGGATCTCGGCTACGCGCGCCTTGATCATCATCGCGCGCTGCGAACGGGAATGCCCGAGGCGGTCTTCTGCCAGGGGAAAACGCCTGAGCAGGTCGCGGAGATCTTCGTGCGCCTCGCGGCTCGCCACGTCCAGGCGATCGGAACGAGGGCCAGCGAGGAGGCCGCCTCCGCTGTGCGGGCGCGGCTTCCCGACGCGACCTACCATCCGGTGGCGAGGATGATCCTCCATGTTCCCCGGGGGGTGGACGCGGCGGGGCCGGGAGGCGGCGCTCGCGGCGGGACGCGGCCCGTGGCGGACGGAGAGGACCAGGGCCGGCGCGAGCCGGTCGATGGAGAGGGTCCGATCGTCCTCGTGTGCGCCGCGGGGACCTCCGATATTCCGGTCGCCGAGGAAGCGGCGCTCACGGCGGAGGTTCTCGGATGCTCCGTCACCAGGCTCTGGGACGTCGGGGTGGCGGGGTTGCACCGTCTTCTCGATCACCGGCGACTTCTCTCTCGAGCCTCGGTGGTGGTCGCGGTCGCGGGGATGGAGGGCGCGCTCGCAAGCATCGTCGCAGGCCTTGTCGCCTGTCCCGTGATCGCGGTGCCGACGAGCATCGGCTACGGCGCGAGCTTCGGCGGGCTGGCGGCGCTGCTCACGATGGTCAACTCCTGCGCTCCGGGCGTGAGCGTGGTCAACATCGACAACGGATTCGGAGCGGGAGTCATCGCCCACAGGATCGTCTCCCGTCCTGAGCCGCCGTCCCCGCGTCGCGACGCCAGCGCGGTTTGATCGAATCCGGGCCGCGAATCCCGGCGCCCCCCCCTTCCCCTCACGGCTTCGTTGCTGTACAATTATAGTGGCTTGGGTTGAGCCGGTTCTCGCGTGGCCGCAGGGTCGGTTTGCCCGCGGCCGGGAAGGGATGCCACTCCGAGCGCCGGGGCGCTGGATCCCGTCCGCGCTTCGCGGTCTTGGAGAGGCTCCACAACAACGGAGGGGTTCGATGACGCACCGCATCATCCGTGGATTCCTGCTCGCGGGGTTTGGCGCCCTGCTTCTCCTGGTCGGCGGACTCTCCGCTCTCGCCGCCGCGGAGCCGGCGACCCTCAGCGTCGTCATGTCCGACGATTCGCAGATCGTGATCGATGTGACCGCTCTCGATCTCAGTAGCGAGATCGTCACGACGGCCGGCGGCCCGTTCACGGCCGTCGAGGCGCCCGAGCACGGCTTCACGAGCGAGATCGGCGCCCCGCGGCTGCCCGTCCTGCGCGGGCTCGTGGAGATTCCGGTGGGCGCGAGTTGGGATACGGCGCTCGAGGATGCCGTCTACCGCGAGGAGCCGGTTGGGGCCCCGATCCTGCCTCTGCAACCTCCCCGTCCCAAGACCAAGGAGCCGCCTCCGCCGTTCGCTTACGACGGCGCCGCCTACCGCGAGGCCGGCTACACGAAGTCCCCGGCGATCCTCGTGGAGGAGGGGGGCTTCCTGCGCGGCCGCCGGCTGGCTCAGGTCTCCGTGCGGGTCGTCGACTACGATCCGTCGGCCGGGATGATCCGCGCGCTCGAGAGCGGTCGGATCCGGGTGCGGCTGAACGGAGCGGATCCTATGGAGACGGCGCGGCTGCGGGACCGTTATCAATCCCCCTTCTTCGACGGCGTCTCGAGGAGCGTCATCCTCAACGCCGAGGCGAGCCGCTACCTGCCATCGGGCGAGATCGGATATCTCGTGATCTCGACTCCGGCCTTCTTCGGAAACGCCGACCTGGCCGACTACCTCGCATGGAAGGCCCAGAAGGGATTCCATGTGACGCACGTGTCGACGGACGCGACCGGGCCCACGAAGGAGCTGATCAAGGCCTACATCCAGACCGCCTACGACGGCTGGGAGATCCCTCCGACCTTCGTCACCCTGGTTGGCGACACGCCCGCAATTCCGCACTGGGTCGGGATCGGCGCTGATAGCCCGGCGACCGATCTCAACTACACGATGCTTGCCGGCACAGACTACCTTCCCGATGTCGCGTTGGGTCGCATATCGGTGGTCAATGCGACGGAACTTCAGAACATTCTGCGGAAGACGCTCTCCTTCGAGAGAGTGGAGTGGAGCGGAAACGACGACTGGGAACGGCACGCGACCTTCATGGCGAGCGTGGACAACTACACGGTGACCGAGGGCACCCACAACTACTGTATCAATACATACCTCCTGCCTCTCGGATACCAGTGCGATCGACTCTACTGCTACACCTACGGCGCCACCACGCAGCAGGTCCGGGACGCCTTCAACGCGGGCCGTTCCCAGGGGACGTACTCCGGACATGGAGCGGAGACCTACTGGGCGGACGGGCCGGTCTTCTATCAGAGCGATGTCCGCAACCTCGTGAACACCGTCTACCCCTTCATCCAGGCATACACATGCCTGAGCGGGAACTACTCTGTCGGCGAGTGCTTTGGCGAGACCTGGATTAGGACCGCCCGCGCCGCGATCGCCTACTTCGGTTCGTCGGTGACCTCCTACTGGACCGAGGACGACATCCTGCAGAAGCGCGTCTACCAGGGCTGGTATGACAACCAGAACGCGAACGAACCCGTCGATCGAACTTGGATCGGGGGGATGACGATCTATGGGAAGCTCAAGTACTACGATTACTTCGGCAATACGTCGACGACACGGCGCTACTTCGAGATGTATAACATCATGGGAGATGCGTCCGTCGACATCTGGACGAGTGTGCCCCGCGTGGCGGCCGTGACGGTGCCGACGGCCCTCCTTGCCGGGCAACAGAGTTTCGATGTGACCGTCCAGTCCGTGCCTTACGCGATGATCTCCATCCAGAAGTCGGACGGAGGGAACGGCATCTTCATGACAGCGTGGGGCGATGCCGCGGGGCACGCCGTGGTCAGTCTTCCCGAACCCTTGACCCCGGGAAGCCTGCATCTGACGATTACCGCCCACGACATCGAGCCTCACTTCTCCACGATCGATGTGATTCAGCCGTCCGGGCCGTATCTGATCTACGAAGCCAACTTGGTGGAAGACTATGAAGATCACGACGGAACGATTGACGCGGGGCAGATGTTCGGGCTCCGGGTCACTCTCGAGAACATTGGAGTCGACCCTGCGACCGGGTTGACAGCGGGAATCAGCTGCAACGATCCGTATCTCGAGATGAGCGTGCCGGTCGAGCCCAGCATCCCGGACATCTTGCCGGGCGGCTTCGGCACGATGGAGGGGGGGATTCCGTTCCTCTTCAGAGGCACGACGCCCGACCAGCACGTCGCCACCTTCGGGTGGCATGCCCACGGCAACGAGGGGGACTGGAACGGGCAATTCGCGTGCACGATCAACGCCCCCGCGATCTCGGCGGGAAGTTGCCTGGTTGACGACTCGGCCCCGGGCGGCGACGGCAATGGGACGGCGGATCCCGGGGAGACGGTATCGCTCTACTTATGGCTCGCGAACACCGGGCACGCGACGGCGCGCGATCTCAACGGGGTCCTGGCCACCGGCAATCCGAACGTCTCGATCATCGACGCCAGCGCTATGTGTCTCATCGCGCCGGAGGGAGAGAGCGCCCTCTTGAGCGGGTTCCAGGTGACTATCCTTCCAGGTTGTCCTTCTCCCGCGACGATTCCCTTCGATGTCGATCTGACCGGCGCGAACGGCTTCGAGGCGGCGATCGCCTTCGGCCTCTCGATCGGGGCCTTCTTCGATGACGCGGAGGCGGATCGCGGGTGGACTCTGGGAGCGCCGGACGACAACGCGACGTCGGGCCTCTGGGTCAGGGCCGATCCGGTCGGGACGAGCTACAGCGGCCAGCCTTGCCAGCCGGAGGACGACCACACGCCCGCGCCAGGGACGATCTGCTTCGTGACGGGGAACGGGACGATCGGAGGCGCGGCGACCGACAGCGACATCGACGGCGGCAAGACCACCCTCCGTACGCCGGTCTTCCCTCTCGAAGGCGCGACCTCGGCCACGGTGAGCTACTGGCGGTGGTACACCAACAACCTCGGCAACAATCCGGGGCAGGACTACTGGGACGTGGATGTCACCTCCGACGGAGTCAACTGGACGCACCTCGAGCATACGACCGCGAGCGCGAATAGCTGGACCTACTATGCCTTCAATGTCGGCGACTTTGTCTCGCTCACCGATCAGGTGCGATTCCGGTTCGTCGCTCAGGATCAGAGTCCGGGATCGCTGGTCGAAGCGGCGGTCGATGACTTCACGCTCACCGTGGTGCGGACTCCCGCGGCGGACGCGCCGCAGCCCGCGGGGATGATGCAGACAGGCATCGTCTCCTGCGGACCCAACCCCTCGAGCGGCGCTCTGCACGTTTCCTACCGGATCGGCGAGCAGTCGCACGCGAGAATCGGTCTATACGACATCGGCGGCCGGCTCGTCCGGATTCTCCACGACAGTCCCGCGACCCCGGGCGAGAAGACGCTTGTGTTCGATGCTGTCGATGGCGCGGGGAAGAGCCTCGCGTCGGGCATCTACTTCCTCAGGCTGGAGACGCCGGCGGTTCTTCAGATCCGGCAGGTGACGGTTCTGAAATAATCGCGGCGCGACGATCGAGCGCGGAGGATTCGGGCTCCGGATCCTCCGCGTTTGAAATTCTGCGATTAGATCTTCTTCGACGCCTCCCTTCGGTCGTCGCGAGCGCAGGGAGGGGATCCTCCTGCAGAATGGGAGGCTGCGGCGGCGGAATCATAAGCGGCTTTCCTCACGCCCTACTTGTGAAGTCCTTCACAAGTATGACTTCTGCGGCCCCCAGGCGAGGCAGCCGATCCATGGAAAGAGCGCCCGCATCTTCTGTTTTGCTTTGGAGTTGACGGGATTGCTCCCGCGCGGCTAGGATCATTGGCGGTGGTTAACTACCAAAGGAGTTAGCCAGATGGGTTCGGATCCTCCCAGGAACCGAAGCGATCGCTCCGCCGAGAGTGGCGAGGGGGAGCAACGCGGGGGGGGATCTTTTCAGCTCGTCCGCAACAGCCACATCTTCTCCGCCGCCGTCCGAGATGTCCTCGAGAGCGGCGCTCTTCAGGCGGCGACCGATCTTCCGCTCACGCTCTCGCAGGTCCGCCTGATCACGCTCCTCTCTCTGGACGGAAGACACAAGATCGGGGAGATCGCCGACTATCTCGGCGTGAGCGCCCCGGCAGCGACCAAACGCGTCGACAAGCTCGAGAAGCTCGGCCTCCTTTCGAGATCGCGCGGGGAGGGAGACCGGAGATCGACAATCGTCGAACTGAGCCCCGACGGCCGAGCCCTCGCCGTCCGATATGAGAGGCGCAAGACGCAGTTCGCGATGGACGCGTTCCGCTCCCTCGACGCTCAAGAGATGAGACAGCTTGCCCTCTTGCTCGACCGTCTTTCACTTTCACTCCTTCGTCAGAGCGGTCCGGATCGTGGGCCATGCCTGAGATGCGGGGCCGATATCCAGCCCGATTGCGGCGTGAGGAGGCTTCGTGGGGGCTGTCCCTATGCCGCCTTCGCCGCCGGTCGCGCGCCGCAGGCGCGGAGCGACCGCCGTCCTTCCGCGGATCGCGACTCATGAGGTGCAGCGATGAAATACTGGCGTAGACCCCTGGATTTCGATCAGATCAAGGTCCCGCGCGGGGAGGTCCGAGTCATCATCGATCGCTGCAAGGGATGCGGCTTCTGCGTCGAGTACTGCCCGAAGGATGTCCTTGCGATGTCCGACGCGTTCAATGTGAAAGGATACCACCCGCCCAAGGTCGTGAAGGAGGGCGAGTGCGTCAACTGCAATCTGTGCGAGATGATCTGCCCCGATTTCGCAATCTACAGCGTCGCGCTTCCGGACGGCCTGCCGGAAGAGGAGGGACTTTCCGCCGGGGGCGAACGCGCCGGCGGCAATGGGGTCGAAGGGGAGGAGAGGAGGACTCGCGTTGAAAGCTGATCCGGCGGGCGTCCTTGTGGGATCGCACTATCTCGATGGCGACTATGCGTGCGGCGAAGGAGCCATGGCCGCGGGATGCCGGTTCGTCGCAGGCTATCCGATCACTCCGTCGACCGAGGTCGTGGAGCGGATCGGGCGGCGCTTCCCCACCATGGGAGGCACGTTCATCCAGATGGAGGACGAGCTGGCGAGCATGGCGGCCGTGGTCGGAGCGTCGTGGACGGGAACGAAGTCGATGACCGTGACCAGCGGGCCCGGCTTCAGCCTGATGATGGAGAACATCGGCCTCGCGGCGATGATGGAGACGCCCTGCGTCGTGGTCGACGTCCAGCGCGGGGGTCCCTCGACGGGACTGCCGACGATGGTCGGCCAAGCGGACATGATGCAGGCGCGATGGGGATCGCACGGCGACTACGAGACGATCGCCCTTTGTCCGCAGTCTCCGCAAGAGGCGTTCGACCTGACGATCCTCGCGTTCAATCTCTCGGAGACCTTCCGCGTCCCGGTCCTTCTGATGATGGACGAGTGCGTGGGACACATGACCGAGAAGGTGGTCATTCCGCCGGCGGACACGATCGAGATCGTCCCCCGGCGGCTCACGAAGCAGCCGAAGGAGACCTACCGCCCATATCGAGTCAACGGAAACGGGACCGGCGTTCCCGAGTTCGCGCGGGCGGGGGACGGATACCGGTTCCACGCGACGGGGCTCACGCACGACGAGCGCGGCTACCCTGTCATGAGCGTCGACTGCCAGGAGCTGTGCGTGCGGAGGCTCGTGGACAAGATCCGGCTGAATGCCGACGCGATCTCTCGCTACGACGAGGAGCAGACGGAGGGGGCCGACGTGGTCGTGGTGGCCTACGGGATCACGGCGCGCGTTTCCAGGATGGCCATCGATCTGGCGCGCAAGGAGGGAGCCAAGGTCGGCTTTCTGCGCCTGATCACCGTCTGGCCGTTCCCTGAGAAGCGGATCCGGGATCTGGCCTGGAAGACGAAAGCCTTCGTCGTCCCGGAGATCAACTATGGACAGATGGCGCTCGAGGTGGAGCGGTGC
>VGJL01000030.1 GCA_016867495.1 Candidatus Eisenbacteria bacterium
CGATGTCGCTCTCGCCGAATCCCTGATCGAAGGAGATGTTCTTCGTGTAGGAGAGATCGAACTTGTCGGATCTCGTCGCGCGCCAGCTCGTCTTGAAGAGCATGCGCCACTGGTTGCTCGCCCGGGGATAGAAGAACTCCTCGTACCGGAAGTCCTTCCCGAACGCCCTGTCCTTGTAGGAGGAGTAGAGGCTCCGGTTCTCTGCTCCGGCAAGGGCGAGATAGGTCTCCCGGTCATCCGGATAGAGACGCTTCGCGAACTCGGAGGGATCGTCCGAGATCGAAGGAAGCCATCCGTCGCTCAGGTTCGACGAGAGGCTCAGGAAGAACTTCATCCGCCCTGGATCGTCCACCCCGAGCAGCCCCACCGCTTTCGGAAGGACCTGGAGGGGGCCGGAGATCTGGAACTCGTAGTGATCCAGGTTCTGGTCGTCAAGTCCGCGGTCGGTCGTGTATCCGATGAACCCCTGGAAATCGTCGGTTCCTTCCTTGAGCTTGGCCTCGATGATGCCTGAGAGGGCCTGCCCGTACTTGGCGTCGAATCCCCCCGTGATGATGTTCACCTCGGCGACCGACCGCGCGCTGATGGCGCTCCCCTTCGAGTCGCCCGAGAGGAGGTCGCGCGTCTTGACGCCGTCGACGATGTAGAGGGTCTCGTCGGCCCGGCCGCCGCGGATGTGGAGCTGGTCGTTGTCCTTGGTGACGCCGGGCTGCTGCTCGACCACGCTGTCCAGCGTCGGCTCGAGGGCCATCGACTTCAGCTCCTCTGCGTCGAGCGAGCGGACGGTCGAGGCGCGTTTGATGTCCACGAGGGGTCTGTCGGCCTTGATCGTCACTTCCTTCGTCTGCGTGACGGTCGGCTTGAGCCGGAAGATCATGTCGAGCGTCTCGCCCTCTTTCAGCGAGATTGCCTCCTGCACGCTCTCATACCCCACGAAGGTCACGCGCACCTGGTAGGAGCCGGCCGGAAGCGGAGAGATGGCGAAGCTCCCGTCCGACTGGGACATCGCTCCCCAGCTCGTCCCGACGATGACCACGTTCGCGTAGGCCAGCGGCTTGCCCGTCGCGGCCTCCAGGACCTCTCCCTCGAGACGGCCCGAGGCCGGAGCCAACCCGGCGGAGGCGGAGAGGAGGAGGATCGATTGGAGCGCCAGAACCACGACGAGCCGGATTCCCCCGAGGTGCGGGAGGGGATGCTGTCGGCACGCGCGTCCGGCTCTTGGTGGCTTCTTCATCGGATCTTCCATGCGACCAGCGGCGAACCTACCAGCGATCGCAAAGAAGGGTCAAGGGAAACCCGCTGGGCGCCCGCCGGCCGTCAGCGCGCGCGAGCCCCGGGACGAGGATAGTCGCGAAAGGCGCTCGGCAGCAGGCGGGCGAGGGTCGAGCGGCCGCGCTCGCTGGCGCAGGTGCCCCAGCGGATCTCCGGATCGGCGCCCATCTCGCACAGAACCTGCAGGCAGCGTCCGCATGGGGGCGCCGCCCCGGCCGGACCGCGGGCCACGACCACGACGCGCGCGGAGTTCCGGGAGCCGGCCGAAACGAGCGCCGCGACGGCCACGTGCTCGGCGCAGAGCGATGCCGCGGGGAGATCGGGGAGGGAGATCGACGCGCCCGCGTGGATGCGTCCGTGCTCGTCCTCGATCGCCGCCGCCCAGCGCGGTTTGCCGCGCGCGTGGCGCAGCGCCTCTCGGGCCGCATCGACCAGGGGATGCCATGTCGCGGGCCACCTCGCACCCCGTCTCAGGATGCCGGCCTCCCCGCCGCGGCGCCTCACGCCCTGACCTCCGCCCCGCGGGGATCGCGAAGGGGGCCGAGAACCCCGGCGAGGTCCGGAAGGGTGGTCTGGGTCATCGCCTCCGCCCTCACGGCCGCGATGCGGGGAGCGGCCCGAAGGATCGAAGCGAGCTGCCTCCTGCTCTCGATGATCCCGCGTCTTTCTCCCTTCTCGGCGATCAGCTCGGAGAGCAGGGCGAGGTAGACCTCGATCTGCTCGGCGAGCGGAGGAGGGCCGGGGTCGACGCCCGTGCGGAGATGCGCCCGGGCCCGCTCGAAGATCCATGGATTCCCGATCGCCGCCCGCCCGATCATGACCGCGTCGCACCCGGTCTCCCCGAACATCCGGGCCGCGTCGGCCGGCGTCTTGATGTCGCCGTTGCCGATGACGGGGAAGGAGACCGCCGCCTTGACCCGCGCGATCCAATCCCAAACCGCCTGGCCCTTGAACATCTGCTGGCGCGTGCGGGCGTGGAGGGTCAAGGCCGCGATGCCGGCGTCCTCGAGCCTTCGCGCGAGATCGACGATGCCAATCGTCGTCTGATCCCAGCCGAGGCGGGTCTTGACCGTCACGGGCAGGGGGACGGCGCGGACCACTGCGGCCGCGAGCGCCACAAGGCGGTCCGGCTCCTTGAGCATTCCCGAGCCGGCGCCGCGGTTCGCGATCTTCCTCGCCGGGCAGCCGAAGTTGATGTCGATCAGGTCTGGACCCGCATCGCAGGCCAACCGGGCGGCTTCGACGAGAGCCTCCTCTCGGCACCCATAGATCTGGATCCCCACGGGATGCTCATCGGGAGTCAGCCGGATGCGTCCGCGGCTCTGCGCGATGCCGCGCACGAGCCCCTCCGAGGAGACGAACTCCGTATAGACGAGGTCGGCTCCCATTCTCCTGCAGAGGCGACGGAACGGACGGTCGGTGACATCCTCCATCGGCGCGAGGAAGAGACCGCGCTCGAAGAGAAGGGACCCGATCCTCATAACGCCCCGCGCCCGCCGAGGCGGTCTGCTGTTGCGCGCCTCGCGATCATCGGATCACGCTGATTCTGGCCGTCGCGCCGCCGCCCGGGCCGTTGCTCCTCGCGAAGTAATGCCCCGAGGCGACTCGTTCCCCGGCATCGCTCTCGCCGTCCCAGCGCACGCGGTGGATCCCCTCGCCCCGCACGGACTCGAGTCGGCGCACGAGTCGGCCCGCGGCGTCGTGGATCGCCACGCTGGTCGGCCCCGCCGCGGAGCCGCGGATGTAGATCTCGGTCTCTCCCCGGCTCGGATTCGGATGCGACCGCAGGGCGGAGGTGGAGAAGCCCGCGCCCCTCTCCAGCACCACGCGCAGGAGGAACGTGTCGGGATCGATCGTGACGACGCGCGGCGCGAACGGGATCCCGTCCAGCAGGGCGGTCTCCGTCCGCCGCCAGATCGGAATCTTCCGCTCGACCCGCTCGCCATCCCCCTCGATCCGGATCGGAAGGGTGAAGGCGAACGCCTCGCTGGGCGAGTCGTACGGAGGCGTGCGCGGATAGATGGGCCCGTCCTGCGTCTGCTCGATGTAGAGCCTCACGGCGTGCCCCTCGCCGGAGGGGGACGGCCACCAGTCCCAGGCGATGACGGGTCGTCCGCGGCCGTAGAGCCAGGGGATGAAGAAGGCCCGCAGGTCGCGCCCCGCAGTCTCCTCGACCGCCCGGATGAAGTCGTTCGTCGTCGCGCTCGCGTGGAGGTGGCGGTCGAGGTAGCGATTCAGCGACGCGAAGAAGACCCGATCCCCGAGCTCCTCGCGGAGCATCCGCAGGACCCAGGCCCCCTTGTTGTAGGTGAGGCTCTGCAGGAACCAGTAGGCGGGATCCGGGGAGACGAGACTCGTCTGGAGGTCATCGGTGCTGACCGGGACGTACTTCTTCGGCCTCTTCAGCCAGGAGTCGTACGCCGCCCTCCCGCCGAGGTGCTCGGCGTATACGGCTTCGCAGAAAGTCGCGAATCCCTCGCTCAGCCAGATGTCGTCCATCGAGGCGGGAGTCACGGCGTCGCCCCACCACTGGTGCGCGATCTCGTGGGCGATCGCCCATGCGTAGGCGCCGTTTCCCGTCAGGAATCGATTCCCGAGCGAGACGCAGGTCTGGTGCTCCATGGCCAGGGCGCCCCACGGGACCTCGGCGATCCCGAGCTTCTCCCACCCCACGGCGCGGTCGCGAAACGGATAGGGGCCGAAGCGATTCTCGAAGGCGGCGAGGGCGGAAGTCTCGCGATCGACGACCGCCGGAAGGAAGTCGGCGGCGGCCTTCGCCGAATCCTCCGGAAAAGCGTAGAACTGCAGTCGGATGCTGTCGCCGTCGGCCGCGAGGAAGCTTTCCTCCCACGCGGCGTAGTCGGTCGCCGAGAAGGAGAGCAGGAAGGGGGCGATCGGGTAGCGGGTCTGCCACGTCGTTCTCCGCAAGCTCGCCACTCGCTCGGAGCGGACCCGGTCGCCGACTCCCGCGACCTCGAAGGCGGGGTCCATCTCGACCGACAGGGTGGCGAGGGCCTTGTCCGACATGCTCTCCTTGCAGGGCCACCAGGTGTGGGAGCCGTTGGGCTGGCTCAGGGTGGAAACCACTGGGAATTCAGTTGATCCGCTTCCATGCTTCGAGAAGAACTCGAAGCCTGAGAAGTACCCTTCCCCCGGGCGGCCCCCGTACCTCACTCTGAGCACCGCTTCTTCATCCGTCCCGAGGATGGACGGCAAGTGAACCGTGAGGCGATCCGGCTGTGGGCGCGAGAAGGCGCAGCTTGCGCCCTGGAAGGCGACAGAGTCGACTCCGAGCCCCTCCGCGAGATCCAGCACGATCTCCGCCAGGTCGGCCACCGCGCGAAGCCGCATGACGAGAACCCCCTCGATCTCCTCCAGGACCGGATCCACCCGGAGCGAGAGGTCATAGCTCTGCGCGTCGTAGGAGTCGCGCGGATCCTCTGTCGCGGCGCGAGAGGCGGGGATGGCCCGCGCCCCGGGCTGCTTGCAGGCCTCCTCGATCCGAGCGTCCCTCCACTCCGATGTGGCGGCCGGAAGGGATGATGGCAGCGAGGCGAGAGCGGCCGCCAAGACCAGCGCGGCCGTCGCGCTGCGGGACCTGCGCCTCGTCTCCTTCTTGAACTCGGGGGGAGGAAGGGACCGGCTGGCCAGCAGCTTCTCGCGGGCGGGAGCCAGCTTGCGGCGGAAGTCCCTGCGCTCCGCCTCGTGGGGATCGATCGCTGTCGCCAGGCGCTCCGCTGCGGCCGGAAGGAGACAGCAGAGGCTCCAGAAATCGTCCTTGTGGACATACTCCTCGGCAATCCGGCGCGGGCCCATGTTGTGGTAGTTGCCGAGTGCGAGAGCGAGTCCGCCGGCCGCGTATCCGAAGGCCTGAAACGGCGTCGCCTCGCAGAATCCTCCGTCCATCAGGCACCGCTGGTACTCGAATCCGCGAAGGCTCTTTCGCAAGAGCTCAGCCGAGTCGCGCAGGATGTGGCAGATCGTGGGATGGAAGACGCTCCGGCGATCGCCGACGCGGACGATGACTCCCTTGCCGAGCTGGCCGCAGGGAAGCTGCTTGCTCGTCTCGATCACGATCACGGCCGTCTCTTGCGGAAGGGCTCGATCCTGCGCGAGGGCGGATGCCCCGAAGAGCCCGACCTCCTCCGCGCGCGTGAAGACGCCGTAGACCGTGATGGGCGGTCTCTGCGCAGAGAGATCGCGCATGAGGGAGAGGACCGCCGCGCAGCCGAGCAGATCGTCCGCCGACTTCGTCTTCAGCCAGGGCCCGTCGAGGCGGAAGGGAACGAGATCCCATCCGCCGACCGATCCCACCGGGACGGGCCGGGCGAGCCGGAGCCTCACGGAGGAGACCCTGCCGGTCGGAGCCAACTGGCAGGAGAGCACCCGCCCGCGGACGGGTCCCTCCGATGTCTCGACGCGCACGCGCGCGCCCGCGAAGTACTTTGGCTGAACTCCGCCATACCAATCGGCGACCGCGAGATCTCCGCGGCTCGCGGTCACGACAAGGCCCGGATGGTCCATGTGGGCAGTGAAGGCCACCGGACGGCCGCGGGGGCGGGGACCGCGATACCGGGCGATCAGGTTGCCCCAGCGATCCGACGCGTAGGGGATTCCAACCCGATCGAGCTCCGTCCGGATGCGCGCCATGACCTCGTGCTCCCGGTAGCTCACGGTGGGAGCCGAGGTCAGCGTCTCCGCCAACCGCAAGATGTCACGACGAGTCGGCACGGATGGCCTCCATGGGGCGACGCGCTCCGCGGCGGCTGCGTCCCCCTTGGCGCCCGCGGCGGTTCGCTCGGTTCTTCCGCAGCGAAGTATAGGACCTCGGGGGAGGGTCGTCCACTCGCGGGGGCCGTCTCGCGGGGGCCGTCCATCGCGCGAGCCCTTTTCCGATTGAGCGCCTCTCGGCGGCGATGCTACGCTCTGTCGTTGGGAGCGGTGGTAGGTCGGGCTTCGAACGGAACCTGAACCGAGGAGAGTCGATGCCGGCAAAGTCGCTGACCGAGAGCGAGTACAAGGCGCTCATATCCCTCCTCGCGGACGAGGATGCGAAGATCGTCAACAGCGTCTGGGCCCATCTGCTGGAGATCGGCCCGCCCGCCCTGGCGCACCTTCGCGAGGCCTCCGAGCATCCCGACCCGAGGACGCGAGTCCGCGCGCGGCACGTGATGGCGCGGATCATCCTCGATGACCTCGAGAAGCAGTTCCAGGCCCTCGCGGCTCGCGATGACTCCTCCTTCTCTCTGGAGGCGGGCGTTCTCGCGATCGCGCGGACGGAATACCCCGACCTCGATCGGGCGGTCTTCGGCGCCCAGCTGGACAGCCTGGCGAGCCCGCTGCGGGAGCGGTTGCGGAGTCTCGTGGAGCCGGCCGAGATCGTGGCCGCCGTCAACCAGTACTTGTTCGAGGAAATGAAGTTCACCGGCAACACGGCCGACTACTACAACCCGGACAACAGCTACATGAACCGCGTCCTTGAGAAGAGGACCGGCATACCGATCAGCCTCTCCGCTCTCTATGTGCTTGTCGCCGAGAGATGCCAGCTTCCCGTCAGCGGAGTCGGGTTGCCGGGGCACTTCTTGGTCAAGTACGAGAGCGCGGGGTACGAGATCTACATCGATCCTTACAACGCCGGCAAGCTCTTGAGCCGCCGGGACTGCGCCCACTACCTCACCGGGGCGGGCTACTACTTCAAGGAAGAGTATGTCGCCACGTCCACGAATCGCGACATCGTCATCCGGATGCTCCGCAACCTCGTGCTCATCTACTCGAAGCTCCAGGACAAGATGAGGGTGAGGCGGCTGACCCACTACGTGGAGATCCTGCAGGCCCGCGAGAAGACCCGCTAGAGCCGTTCCACGCGACCTGAGACGGTCGCGCGCGGCGTCCGTTCGTCGCTGGAAACCCCTAACCCCCGCCGCGCCTCCGAATCGTCTCGGTCAGGGCGACCTCGATTCCGCGGCTTCGCAGGTGCGCGATCATCGCCCCGGCGTCCACCTCATCTTCGGCGGCGAGAACCCCGTGCCGGATGAGCTTCCCGCGCGCGAGCTGGAGCGCGACGGCCGCCGTCGGATAGGCGGTCAGCTTCATCATCGCGGTGAGGGCGCCGTTCTCCCCGCCGGTTTCCAGCAGGTCATACTGGCGCGTGACTTCCTCGCCGCGGGCGCGGCCGCGCGAGCGGACGCGCAGGACGATCACGTCGGGCGTCTCGGGGCGCTCGAGCATCGGACCGAGCAGGGCCGCTGCGACATCCCGGGGCGGAAGGCTTGCGCGGCCCACGCGGATCGGCTGGGTCTCCAGCAGGCCGATCTCCTTCAGGAACCGGATCCGCGGCCAGTGTCCCGGGTAGCGGACCGTCTTGTAGTCGAGGTGGCGGACCCGTCCTTCGAGCGCCCACGGAAGGGTCGAGATCCCGCCGGAGGTGTGGACCGCCCGGCAGAGGCCCACCGGCTCGGGGAACTCGATCCACTCCGGCTCGGTGAGCGTGGCCACCCGCGCGATCCTGCCCTCTCGCAGGCAGACCGATTCTCCGCTGTACTCGTTGAGCAGTCCGTGGATCGAAAAGAAGAGAGCGTAGCCGAGAGGAGGCCCTGGATCGAGCGGCAGGCCGCCGCAGCGGATGCGCAGGTCATCGACCTCCTCGATTCCCTCGATCGCTGCCGCCGCGAGGATGTTCCCGAGGCCCGGGGCGAGGCCCAGGTCGGGGACGATGGTGACGCCCGCGCGCCGTGCCTCCTCATCGAGCGACCTCTGCTGGAAGACGACGTCGGTGTTGCCGCCCATGTCGGTCATTGAGCATCCGGCCTTGACGGCGGCGCGCGTGATCCCGGTGTTCAAGAAGTAGGGGACCGCGCTGACTACGACCTGCCACCCCTCGAGGGCCTTGACGAGATCCTCCTCTCGGGCCGCGTCGAGCGGGGCGGTCGTCACCCGCGGGTCCGCGAGCGCCTCCTTCGCCGCCTCAAGCCCGCGAGGGTCGTTGTCGAGCAGCAGGAGCCTCTCGAGATCCGCCTCGCGCAGCAAGTCGAGGGCGCAGGCGAACCCTTGGCGGCCGGCGCCCAGCACAGCGATCCGCATGCGTGACCTCCCCCGGCGCTCCTGGCCGGCGCGAGAGGCGAGGATAGCCCCCGATGGCATCGTCCGCCAGTCCTCTCGGGATCCGTCTTCCCGGCCTGCAGCCGACACCGGCGTCGCGTTGACCCCCGGCGCCCGGGCGCGTAGCCTGCAAACCGGTCACGAGGTCCAACGAAGATGGAGGCGCTGTGAAGACCATCATTGAGCCGTTCAAGATCAAGATGGTGGAGCCGATCCGCATGACGACGCCGTCGGAGCGGAGGGGATACCTGGCCCAGGCCGGCCACAACCTCTTCATGGTCCGCGCCGAGGACGTCTTGATCGACCTGCTGACCGACAGCGGGACGTCGAGCATGAGCAGCGATCAGTGGGCGGGGATGATGCGCGGCGACGAGTCGTACGCCGGCGGGCGCTCCTTCTTCGAGTTCGAGCGTGAGGTTCGCAGGATCACGGGAATGAAGCACGTGATCCCGACGCACCAGGGGCGCGCGGCGGAGAAGATCCTCTTCACGGTCCTGCACCGGCCGGGGGCGACCTATCTGGGAAACACCCACTTCGACACGACGCGGGCGAACATCGAGTTCGCCGGCGACACGGCGATCGACTTGCCGATCGCCGAGGGGACGATCCCCGCGGCCGTGCATCCGTTCAAGGGGAACATCGATCTCGAGAGGCTCGAGCGGGAGGCCAAGGCTCGGTGGCGGGACCTGCGCGCTGTCATCCTGACCGTGACCAACAACAGCGGAGGGGGCCAGCCGGTCAGCCTCGCGAACATCCGCGCGGCCGCGCGGATCGCCCATGACAGCGGCGCCATGTTCTTCCTCGACGCCTGCCGGTTCGCGGAGAACGCCTACTTCATCCAGCAGAGGGAAGAGGGGCAGGCCGGCAGGAGCATCCTCGCGATCGTGCAGGAGATGTTCGCCGAAGCCGACGGCTGCACCATGTCCGCGAAGAAGGATGGGCTAGCCAACATCGGCGGCTTCCTCGGGGTGCGGGACGACCAGATGGCCATGGAGGCCCGCAATCTCCTCATATTGACCGAGGGCTTCCCGACCTATGGGGGCCTGGCGGGGCGCGATCTCGAGGCGATCGCTCAGGGGTTGCGCGAGGTGCTGGACGAGGACTACCTGCGCTACCGCGTTCGCACGGTCGCGTATCTGTGCGAGAAACTGCAGGCCCGCGGAGTCCCGATGATCCTGCCGCCCGGAGGACACGCCGTCTATCTGGACGCCGGCGGATTCCTTCCCCAGATAGCTCCGGAGCAGTTCCCGGGACAGGTCCTGGCGAACGAGCTCTACCTCGAGGGCGGAGTCCGCGGGGTGGAGATCGGAAGCCTCATGTTCGGCAGGATGGACTCGGCGACGGGCCGGCACGTGGGACCGCCGATGGAGCTCGTGCGGCTGGCGATCCCAAGGAGGGTCTACACCCAGAGCCACATCGACTATGTCGCCGAGGTCGTGCTGGCCGTCCACGAACGCAGGAGTTCCCTGCGCGGGCTGCGGCTTGTCTATCAGGCCCCCTTCCTGCGGCACTTCACGGCTCGCTTCGAGCCGCTCTAGAGCCTTCGGATTGGGCGCCCCGGCGGGGCTCGCAAGGGGCGCACGGTTGTTCTAGGATTCGAGGAGGGTTCCGCTCGGTGAGCGCGGCCCGGTGGCGGCCGGGGGCGGGCTGGGCGAGGCCGATGGGTGCGGGCGCGTGTCGGGGGGGTGGGGTCGATGACTTCAGTGGGTGGAATGAGGGGTGGCGCGACCCAGGACCAGGCGGCGCGGGAGCTGATGTGGAACCTGGGAGCCGCGAGCCATGTCGCCATGTACGTCCTCATGGCGATTGCCTTCCTGATCTTCGCCTGGGGACTGCGGCGGCGCATCCGAGAGTGGAAGGCGGGCAAGCCGACCGACGAGTCGTTCGCCGCGTGGGGCAGGCGCGCCTTAGTTCTCGCGCGCGAGACCCTTCTCCAGAACAGGACGCGCGGGCGGTTCCTTCCGGGGCTCTTCCACTCCCTCGTCTTCTACAGTTTCGGCGCCCTCTTCGTGACGACGCTCGTTGTCATGGCCGACATGGACTTCGGGATTCCCATCTACCGGGGCACGGTCTACCTCTTCTTCACAATCCTCTCCGACCTGGCGGCGGCGCTTCTGCTGATAGGGCTGGCCATCGCCGCGGCAAGGCGGTACATCGCCCGCCCCCGCCACCTCCCGGAGCCCAAGCCCGCCGACGCGGTCATTCTGGGGATCCTCGCCTTCCTCGTTCTGACGGGGCTGCTGGCCGAGGGAGCAAGGATGCGCTTTCATCCGGACGGAGACCCTTGGCGCGCCTATGCCCCGATCGGCGCCCTCTTCTCATCCATGCTGGCGGGATTGAGTCCGCAGGCGGGGCGGACCCTCCACTTCCTGACATGGTGGACGCACGCCTTGGGCACATTCGCGATGATCGCCCTGATCCCCCACACGAAGTTCTTCCACATGCTGGCGATTCCCGCAAACCAGTACCTCTCGAAGCAGACGCCGACGGGGTCCCTGGCGCGAGTCGACATCGAGAGTCTCCTGGCCAAGGAGGATGCCGAGTTCGAGGTCGGCGTCGCGCGGTGCGAGCAGCTCACATGGAAGCAGCGGCTCGATCTCGACGCATGCATCGAGTGCGGGCGCTGCGACGAAGTCTGCCCGGCCTGGGCGACGGGGCAACCCCTGAGCCCCCGCCGGCTGATCGAGGACCTGAAGAGGATGGCGCGCGCGCCCGGGTCGCCCGATCGACGGGATCGCGCGCTGGAGTCGCCGGGCGCCGGAGCATCGGGCGCGATCGCGGGGAGCGGAGAGCCGGCGGCCTCAGCCCCTCAGAAGCCGATCATCGGCGTGGAGGGGACTGTCTTCTCCGATCCGCAGTTCATCTGGCACTGCCGCACCTGCCACGCATGCCAGACCGACTGCCCTGCTGCGATCCGCCACGTCGATCTCTTCGTCGAGCTGCGGCGGGCGGAGGTGATGATGGAAGGACGGATTCCTGCCGACGCGGGCCGCGCCCTTCGCGCCTTAGAGGCGCAGGGGAACCCGTTCGGGCCGCAGGCGGCGCGATTGGAGTTCGTCGAACGCCTGGGGATCCCCGTGGTCGAACCGGGCGGCGAGACCGAGATCCTCCTCTGGATCGGATGCGTCGCCACATACGATCCGGAGAAGCAGAAGAGCGTCGAGGACCTGGTGGCGATCCTGCGGCACGCCGGTGTTCCCTTCGGGCACCTCGGGAGGGATGAAACCTGTTGCGGAGATCCGGCCAGGGTGCTCGGAGACGAGAACCTCTTTCAGTCGACCGCCAAGCGGACGATCGAGGCCCTCCAGTCGCGGCGCTTCAAGACCCTGCTGGTGAGCTGCCCCCACGGCTACAACGCCTTCGCCCACGAGTATCCCGGCTTCGGCGCGACCTTCCCTGTGAAACACCACAGCCAGCTCTTGGCGGAGTGGCTGGCCGAGGGCAGGCTCCGCGCCGGGGAGCGGGTCGAGGAGCGGGTCGCCTACCACGATCCCTGCTACCTCGGCCGCTATCAGGGGCTCTGGGAGCCGCCGCGGCGGGCCCTGCGCTCGCTGCCGGGCCTGCAACTGCGCGAGATGCGCCATCGGATGGACTCCAGCCACTGCTGCGGAGCCGGCGGCGGACACTACTGGATGGACCTGGACAGCGGCGATCATCGACCGTACACGCGGCGCGTCGACGAAGCGGTCGCCTCCGGAGCCGGCACGATCGCGGTCGGCTGCGCCTTCTGCCAGCAGATGCTCGTCGATGGACTGAAGGCGCGCGACCTAGAGGAACGCCTCCGCGTCGTGGATCTGGCGACGCTGGTGCGGCGGAGCCTGGGGATCTAGATTGACGCCAACAGCCTCAACCCTCGTCTCGGCCCCCGGCTTCGCCGAGGCCGACCTGGTTCTGGAGTGCCGGAAGATCTACTGGCAGGACCTCGATCCGAGCCGCTTCGGACTCCGGGAGATCGAGACGCTCTATCCGGCCAAGGACTACCACCGCGTCCACTTCGGCGAGGTCGTGGCGGTGTCGGCGGAGGCCGAGCGCGTCGGGTGATCCGCCCGCGCAGGATCTGCGGCCGGCGCGGTTCAGGATCCTCGGTAGCGGTTTGTGATGGGATAGCGCCTGTCCCTGCCGAAGGCGCGGGGGGTGATCTTGATCCCCGGCGGAGCCTGGCGTCTCTTGTACTCGTTTCCGTCGATCCATCCATAGATCTTCCGGATGAGCGCGGGATCGCAACCCGCCCCGACGAGACGCTCGATCGGCTCCTCGCGTTCGATCCTCGCCTCGAGGATCCGGTCGAGGACAGGGTAGGGGGGCAAGGTGTCGCTGTCCTCTTGATCCGGGCGTAGCTCCGCCGACGGCGGCCTCTCCAGGGTGTCCCCGGGGATCGGACCGGCCCCTCCATCCCGGCCGTTGCGCCATCGGGCGAGGCGATAGACCAGGCCCTTCGGCACGTCCTTGATCACCGCGAAACCTCCGGCCATGTCCCCGTAGAGCGTGCAGTAGCCCACAGCGAACTCGCTCTTGTTCCCGGTCGTCAGGACGAGCCAGCCGAGGGCGTTGGAGTGCGCCATCAGAAGATTGCCGCGGATGCGCGCCTGCAGGTTCTCGTCCGTGATCCCCAACCGCTTCTCGCGGAGGGTCGAGTCGAGCATCGCGCGGTAGGCGGCCAGGGCCTCATCGATCGGAATCGAGGCGAGGGAGATTCCCAGGTTGCCGGCGAGCTCCCGCGCCCCCGCGAGCGAGGTGGAAGATGTGTAAGGCCCCGGCATCGTCAGGCCATGCACGGAGGCCGCGCCCAGCGCGTCGCACGCGATGACCGCAGTCAAGGCCGAGTCGATGCCGCCGCTCAGGCCGATCACGACATCGGTGAACCCGTTCTTGCGGACATAGTCCCGCGTGCCGAGGCAGAGGGCTCCGTAGATCTCCGCTTCCTGGGTCTCTATTCGATGTTGCGGAGGGCGCCGGGGGAGCGGCGGAGGGGGATTCGTATCCTGCGGGCCGAGGTCGATCTCCTCCAGACGAAGCTCGTCCTCTATCTCCTCGATTCCTTCATGACGAGGCTGCACGAATCCGTCGGGCGGGGGAGCGGGTGCTTGCGAGGGATCGGCGGCCGGGGATCGCGGACGGTCGACATCGAGGATGAGCAGATCGGTCTCGAATCTCAGGCCTCGCGCGAGCAGCTCGCCGTCGGGCGCGAAGACGAGGCTCTCGCCGTCGAAGACCAGCTCGTCCTGTCCGCCGACCAGGTTCAGATAGACGAGGCAGACGCCGTGCTGCCATGCCCGATAGCGGATCAGCTCCTCTCGTTCGCGTCCCTTCCCCGCATGGAAGGGGGAGGAGGAGATGTTCAGCATCACGTCCGCGCCGGCGGCCGCCTGCACGGCGGGGACTCCGCAGGGGGCCCAGATGTCCTCGCAGATATTGACGGCGATTCTCCATCGACCCAGCCGGTAGACCGTGCAGAGCCGGCCGGCGCGGAAGTGCCGCTTCTCGTCGAAAACGCCGTAGTTCGGCAACGTGCACTTCCTGTAAGCGTGGGCCGCTCGGCCGCCCTGCAAGAGAACCGCCGCGTTGTAGAGGCCGTCGTCGCCCCGGATCGGCGCTCCGAGCAGGATCCGATCGCCGGGGTGATCGGCGGCGATCCGTCCCAGCGTCTCTTCCACATCGCGAATGAAGGGGGGGTGATGCAGGAGGTCCTCCGGGGGATATCCGCTCAGGGCGAGCTCGGGGAAGGCGATGAGATCGGGCCGGAAGGGGCGGGCCTCGGCGAGCGATGCCTCGATCATGCGGCGGTTGCCATCCAGGTCGCCGACCGTCGGGTTGATTTGAGCCAGAGCGATCCGCAGGGCCATCAGCCACCTCGAGGCGGATCGTAGGGAGGGCGCGGCAAGCGGTCAAGGAGGGCGGGGGGTCAGGGAATCGTCAAGATCGCCTGCCGGTTGGCCGATCAGGACCCTACTGGAGAGCTTGAGGCAAGGTGCACTCACACAGCGGACCATCGTGGGGACGGGCGGGCACAAGCATCGCGCGAGCGGCGATTCTTCTGCTCTTTCTTGCATGCGCGCGGGAGGAGAAGCGACCGGCTCCGGTCGAGCCGCCTCCCCGGCAGGGGGGGGAGCTCCGGGTCCTCTCGGAGGTCGCCCAGGATCTCGATCCGGTTCGTTCGGACGAGGTGTACGAGGCGGTCGTGGTTCGGCAGATCTACGAGGGGCTGCTCACTCTCGATGCCGGTCTTCAGTTGCGCCCCGCCCTGGCGACAAGCTGGACGATCAGTCCTGACGGCCGAACCTACTCCTTTTCTCTTCGCCCTGGCGTCCGGTTCCACGACGGGTCGATCCTCGACGCGGCCTCGGTCGCATCTTCCCTCGAGCGATGCATCGCTGCCCACCGGGAGGAGCCTTCTTTCGCTTCGATGTGCCTCTGCTCGATCAAGGGAGCGGAGGGTCGCGCCGCCGGACGCTCCTCGCCGGTGGAAGGGCTGAGGGCGCTGAACGAGCGAACGCTCGAGATCGAGCTCTCGGAGCCGCTCTCTCTCTTCCTGAAGGTCCTCGCCATGGAACAGACTGCGGTCACGGGTCCCGGAGGGATCGGCCGCGGCGGGAAGGCGAGTCTCGAGGAGCAGCCGATCGGCACCGGCCCGTTCCGCTTCGTCCGCAGGAGGGATGACGGGGGCATCGTGCTCGGGCGCTTCGACGACTACTGGGGCGAGAGGGCCAACCTTGACAGTCTGGTCTTCCTGCCGTCCCGCTCCGTCGCGGCGGGAGATGAGGCGGAGGCCTCTCCCCCGATCGAGATCGGGGCGCTTGTAAGGGGAGACGCGGACTACGTCGAGCTCCCTTCGGGCACGAGCGCGCTGGCGCGAAGCCTCGGGTTCGTGGTCCATCGCACGCCTGAGCTCTCCGTCAGTTTCATGGGGCTTCGCTGCGACCGCCCGCCCCTCGACGACCCCGCGGTCCGCAGGGCCGCCCTTCTTGCGATCCATCGAGAGAAGCTGGTGGCCGTCGATCCGGAGGGGATGGTGCCGGTGAACGGGTTCCTGCCGCCGGGGATGCCGGGCAGGACTCCCGGCAACACCATGCCGGACCCCGATACGGAGGCCGCTCGCGCCCTCCTCCGCGATGCCGGGTATCCGGACGGCAGGGGGCTTCCCCCGCTGAAGGTGGCGGTGAGCGAGGGATCGTCGCCCAGGCTCTACGAGCCGATCCTCGCGGACCTCGAGGCGGGCGGCTTCACCGTTAAGACGCTGGCGCTGAGCTGGCGCCAGCTCGACAGCCTGGCCTCCGCCGGGGCCGTGCACGCCTTCATGATGTCCTGGGTCGCCGATCTGCCCGATCCGGACGCCTTCCTCTACCCGCTCTTCCACAGCACCGGCCAGAGCAACCTCTTCGCCTATCGTTCCGAGCGGGTGGATTCCCTTCTCGAGGAGGGAAGGAGGCTTCCCCTCGGTCCGGCGCGGAACCAGGTCTACGCGCGATTGAGCGAGATCCTCGCGGCCGACGCGCCGATGATCCCCCTCTACCACAACTCGCTCGCGCACGCCTGGAGGTCTGCCGTCCGCGGGATCGACGTCGGCCCGGGCGGAGTCTCCCTCATCTGCTTCCGCGAAGTCCACCTCGACGACGGCGGTTCCGATGCGGCGCACGCGGGGACTCGATGACCGGGCGGCGCTATCTTCCCCTTGCGAGACGGATGTCGATCGCCTTCGGGATCCTGGTCCTCGTTCTCCTTTCCGCCGTCAGCCTTGTGATGGAGCGACAGCTCACCCAGGCGGCCCGGCGGCACCTCGAGCTTCGCACGGCCACCCGTGCGATCCTCAATTGAAACCTCAGGCGTGCAGAATCGGTACGTCACGGTCGCCCGAGTGTCCCGCTTGCCGTCCTCCTCGATGGTGTCGACCCGGACGGCCTCGACCAGGACTTCCACGATCTGGCGTTTCAACTCCCAGGTAAGAGGTTGGTCCAGACGGTGGTTCAGTTCCCGGAGCAGGTCGGCGGTAGATCGCAGACGGGCCTCCGTTGTCATCGCGCTCTCGGTAGCCCTATCAAGGCGGTTGATCTCATCGATGAGAGCTTCACGCTCCACCGCGATCTCATCCAGTTGCCGGTCTAGGGTCGGCTCGTCAATCCGTCCACGGCGGTAGAGTCCGAGGACCCGATCGCGCTCATTGTCCTTGTCTCTGAGAGCCTGCTTCATCTGGTCGGCGTCGATCTTCATGGAAGCGGATTCCCCGACCGTTCCTTCGATCTGATCAGCCAACTGCTTCAGCACGGCTCCGGGATTCCGGAGGAAACCCTCGACATCCCGCCAGACCAAGTCCTCGATGTTGCCCGCGATGGCCTTGGATGGGCACTTCCTTCCTTGGAGGCCGTAGGTCCCACGCCCGCTCTGCTTTCCGATGCAGACGTAGTAGACCCTCTTGGTTCCTCCTGCGGAAGGGTAGGCCGTGCCGACGTAGGTCAACCCGCAAAGGCCACACTTCATCAACCCACGAAGCAGGTACTTCCGGCGCGCGTTTCTCGTGCTGAAGATATAGTTTCGTTTCAGCGTCTGCTGTGCCTGTTTCCAGGTCTCCTCGCTGACCAGGGCCGGAACGGACCGTCTGATGATATCGCGTGCTTTCTTCGATCGCTTCCCGTACTCGTGGAGTCCTTTGTAAGTCGAGTTGACGATCAGATTCCTGACGCGCGAAGGACGCCAGATGCCTGAGGTGGTCTGCTTGCGCTTCCCGCGCAGGACGAGCCGAGAGTCCCGCACGTAGGCGGGGGGTACCCTAAGACGATTCAGATGCCCCGCGATGGCAATGCAGGACTTCCCGTCTTCCGCCGACATCTTGTAGATGAGCCGGATCACGCCAGCCTCGGACAAGGGGAGCCCCGGGAGGGGATCCTCGGAGATCACGAGTCGCGCATCCTTGTGTTTCCCTTCGACCCTATACCCGTACGGCACGATCCCGCCAAGCCACGCGCCCTGGCGGGCGAGCCGATTGGTACCCTCGATGGAGCGTTGGACTATGTTGTCCCGCTCGAGACCAGCCACTCCGGACAGGATCGTGCGCATGAAGCGACCGGCAGGACTATCGGTGTCGAAGGCTTCTGTCATGCTAAGCAGTTGAATGCCCAGGACCTCGAGATCATTGAAGGCGTTGAGAAGCATGCGCGGATCTCTACCTAGCCTATCGAGCTTGTAGACGAGAACCGCATCGAAGCACTTGGACCTCGCATCCTGAAGAAGACGCGATCCCTCTGGCCTCTGCTCCAAGGGGATCGTGCCGCTCACGCCGTCGTCAGAGTAGGCATCCGTAATCGAGATCTCATGGAGTGAGCAGTAACGCTCCGCAAACTCCCGTTGTGTTGCGATGCTCTGGCGTTCGCGCTGCTCCTCTGTCGAGACGCGGAGGTAGATTGCAGCCTTCATAGGTCCCCTTCCTGCTTGGCCCTCTCGGGAGTGGAAAACGGGTGGTAGGCAGGTTCGAGCAAGAGACGGGACGTCTCTTGGAAATCGCGTTGGAAGTTTCGCAGGTCGTCAGCCTTGTATCGCTCCTTTGGGTGCACCTTATTCCATTGCTCCATTATGGGCCGCCACGAGAGCCCAGCATGTCGTCGTTCGGCGACGAAGTCCAAGAACTCCAAACTGTCGATACGTAGGTGACGGTTCTCTTGACGGAGGATCTGGCTCTGGAGATGTTTGTAGATCCTGTACACAGTCCTTGCCGACGTCCACGGCTGAATGGAGAGATTGACCCTCATCTGAAGGTGGTCGGATCCGAAATGGCTCGCAACCTCCGCGCTGAGACATGGGGTTGCCGGCACCTTTCCGGTCAAGACGAACTGTGTCGCGGATGCAGTGTCCCAACGATAATGCTCTGCTAGACGACAACTCAGTTCGTGCAGTCTACCCAGAAGCGACTTCGGTAGAACGCGCAGCTGATCCGGACGACCGCGTGACCCCCGGTATCTCAGGTCCAGGAACTCCGTGGAGCGATCAATGGTGGTCGATGTCTCATGATGTCCACCTGGCCATTCAATCTCGATGAGAATCCGCTCGCAGACAAATGAAGGGGGATCAGCGGAATCGAGTTCCTTCTGGCGTGAGACGATTCGGGCTTCGTGGTCGGTGATTGGGATGTCGCTCCCTCCCGGGAGCGGCCATTCGCAGAGCGCCAAGAGCGGAGACCGGAGCAGCTTCCATGCTTGGAAGTCAGTGAGAACGGTCCCACCCAGGAAGTCCTCTCGGAAAGCGGGGACCTCCGGTGGGATCAACCACTTGTCGTCCTCGCCCGGGACAGCACCGAGGTGCATCGCAAGCCTTGCCAACTCATGGGAAAGTACTTCCTCGCGCTTTGCCTCACGTGGGTCGAGCAGAGGACCGACATCAATGGATTGGGAGTCAGTCTTTGCGCGGCTCCGTCGCTTTCGTTGGCTCCAACGGTGGAGCTCGGCTGATGCCTCCCGACATAGGTACCGGCACTTGGGATCCTCCCCGGCAATCGCTGTTTGGACGAATCGCTCGTAGACGAGGTATCTCCAAAGCTTCGGTGGAACAGACTTCATGCGGAGGTATTTCCTCAGTCGTTCCTTGACTTCACCCTGTGTCATCGGAGCAGCCACCTGCTCCTCTTCCATACCTTCGAATTCGTCGTAATACATTACGATACCTTCGATTATAGCACTAGGTTGCTACATCAGTCACACGTCAGTCACAGCATCCTATGACAGATATGCTACTTCTCCTTCCAGCCCGTTGCAACTGGTTTCTTCTGAGCGGAGGGGATGCGAATGAAGAGGAGCAAGCAGTTTCTGAGGCCGGCCGACCTGGCCCCCTTGCTCGGCCTCAGTCGGAGCAGGATCTACCAGATGGTCGGCGCCGGCTCTCTGCCGGCCATACGGAATGGCCGAGCAATCTGGATCCCGCTTGCAGCCTGGGAGGTCTGGCTAGCGAGGACGCGGGACCGCGCACTCGGATCGCTGTCGCTGGAGGAAGAGAAGCGACCGTGAAAATGGTTCGGCGACACGTGCCTAACATCGACGCCCAGCTTGCGGCGCTCATCGCATTGCTCAAGAACACCAGCGATGACATTGGAGGCCAGAGTGGGAACGACACGGTACGGCTAGTCGAATCCAGTGGAAGCGGTCACCAAGACAGGATGCCTCGACGCGGAAGGACCCTGCCATCTCTACGTCGACGTGCCAAGAACACATGAGACCGCGATCCGCCGATCGGGGTCTGTCCAACGACGGAGAAGAGTAACGAATGAGCACCGCGATGAGCAGAGCGATTGCAGCCCTCGAGGAACATGGGTGTCGTTCATCCGGGGCCACATGGACATGCCCGGCGCACGATGATGCTACGCCTTCGCTGAGTGTTACCGAGGGAGAGGACGGGCGCGTTCTTCTCAACTGCCACGCCGGATGTTCATTCGATGCAATTGTCGAGTCCCTGGCTCTGGAGAAGAAGGACCTCTTCGAGCGCAGCGCACAGCAACCGAAGTCGCATGTGTTGAAGACGTACGACTACCTGGATGAAGAGGGCAAACTCCTCTATCAAGTGTGCCGCTACGTGCCTAAGGGGTTCAAGCAGCGGCGACCAGGCGCGGATGGCCAATGGATTTGGAATCTCCAAGGCGTTCGGCGCGTGCCCTACAAGTTGCCTGAGATCCTGTCGAATCCCGATGCCCGAGTGTTCCTCGTAGAGGGCGAAAAGGACGCGGACCGACTTCACGAATCGGGTCTCCTTGCCACTACCAGCCCAGGAGGGGCTGGCAAGTGGCGTGATGAATATGCGGAGTTCCTGCGAGGAAGAGACGTCATCGTTGTTCCCGACAACGACGATGCAGGACGAACGCATGCGCGTGACGTCGCCACGTCCGTTCTCCCGGTTGCGAAGAGTGTGAGGATTCTCGATCTGCCTGATCTTGAAGAGAAAGGGGACGTGTCGGACTGGCTTGAGACTCACTCACGGGAGGAGTTGGAGATACTAGCCGACGCCGCATCTGCGGTTGACCCTGGGCAGATTGGCGGCATCGAGGCGGAGTCGACGAACGAAGGTCGTGAGGGATCAGGCGGAAGGGAATCGATTGCAAAGAAGCTGATCCCGCTAGTTCTCGCGGCAGGGATCGAGCTTTTTCACGACCAACGAAAGGATAGCTTCGCCGCTGTACCCATGGAGGGCGGTCGACGAATTTTCTCTCTGCGATCAAGGACGTTTTCGGATTGGCTGTTCCGTATCTCCTGGATCGAACTTAACCACGTGCTGAACAGCGAGCAGCTATCAGGGGTGCGAAACGTCCTGTCCGGGAAGGCTCTCTTCGAAGGATCGTGTCGCGAGCTTGGTGTTCGCTGTGCCCTCCATGAACGCGCGGTCTGGATCGACCTAGACGGGAGGCGAGCCGTGCGCGTGAGGCCAGGTCGGTGGGAGGTCATCGATAAGCCGCCAATCCTCTTTCGGCCGTTTGCCCACCAGCGTCCTCTCCCCGAGCCGATTCAGGGTGGCGACCCAAAGCTGGTTCTTCGCTTCGTGAACCTCCGGAACGAGGGAGACAAGATCCTCTTTCTCTCCTACCTCGTCGCCGGTCTGGTGCCGAACATCCCGATCGTGGCTCTCATCGTGCATGGGCTTCAGGGTTCCGCGAAGACGACTCTCCTGAAGATCGTGAAGCGGCTCCTGGATCCATCAGCCGTCGCGGTACGTGGGGGAGTCCACGACCAAACCGAATTCGCGCTGGCGGCCTCCCAGAACCGTGTGTTGTTCTTTGACAACTTGACGAGCGTACCCGACTGGTTGTCCGACGCCCTCTGTCGAGCGGTAACAGGAGAAGGTTGGAGCAAGCGCACGCTCTATAGCGACGAGGACGCGACGGTTCTCGAGTACCGCGGGCTCGTCGGTCTTTCGGGAATCAACCTGGTTTCGGATCGCGCCGATCTTCTCGACCGCGCCTTGATCATGGAGCTCGAACCCGTCGCGCCGAATGAGCGGCTGCAAGAACGCGAACTCTGGCGCAACTTCGAAGCTGTTCGGCCCCACATCGTCGGCGGCCTCCTCGACGCGTTGGCGCGGGCCATGCAGGTCGAACCCGGTTTGATGCTCCGTTCCCTTCCTCGGATGGCCGATTTCGCTCGTTGGGGGACCGCGGCGGCGGTTGGTTTGCGGCTCAGCCCGTTCGACTTCCTCCGAGCTTATGAGGCCAACGTGGGGCGACAGAACCAGGCGGCGGTCGATGCGAACCCCGTCGCTCAAGCCGTGCTGTCTCTAATGATGGATCGGACGGAGTGGGTCGGCAATCCGGGTCGACTTCTCGAGGACTTGGAGAGGGTGGCGGACGCCCTCCACATCTCAACAAAGGACCGCACGTGGCCTAGGAACCCCAGCTGGTTGACCCGTCGAATCCGGCAGGTCCAGCCGAACCTGCTGGCCCTCGGCATCAGGGTTCTCGATGACCG
>VGJL01000031.1 GCA_016867495.1 Candidatus Eisenbacteria bacterium
CTCGCCCTCGATCCGACACTCATCGAGGAGCCGCCGCTCGAAGGCGTCGGTGCGCTCGTGGGCCTCCTCCACCGACCAGAACTCGGGAACGACGATGTGAGCATCGACGTGCGTGAATCGTCCCGCGCGGATCGCCCGCAGGTGGTGCAGGCGAATGATCCCCGGCGCGCGGACCGCCTCGCCCGCCTCGAGGATGCGGCCGAGCAGACCCGAATCCTCCTCGTCCAGAAGGGCGCGGGCGGAGTGGCGGACCATGAGGAAGCCCGTGCGGGCGAGGTGGATCGCGATCGCGTAGGCCACGAGCGGATCGAGCCAGGCGATCCCGGTCAAACGCACCAGAACAAGACCGATCACCACTCCGATCGTCGTGTAGAAGTCCGAGAGCACGTGCTGCCCGTCCGCCGTCAGGATCAGCGAGTTCGTCTTCCTGCCGGCGCGAATCAGGAAGAGGCCGAGGAACATGTTCGCGACGCCGGCCGCGACCGTGATGAGGATGCCGAGGTCGACCTTCTGCACGGGGGCGCTGTGAATCAGGCTCTCTGTGGCCTTGTACGCGATCAGGACGGCCGCGAAGGCGATCAGTCCCCCCTCGAAGGCGGCCGAGAAGAACTCGATCTTGCCGTGGCCGTAGGGGTGGCCGCGGTCGGCCGGCCGGCCGGCGAAGAGGATGCTCCCGACGGCGAAGGCCGCGGCCAGGACATTCACGATGCTCTCCAGCGCGTCCGAGAAGATGGCGGAGGAGCCGGTCATCTTGAAGGCCGCGAACTTGGCCGCCATGAGGATCGCGCCGACGCAGAGGGAGGCCAAACCGGCTGCGAGGCGGGCGCGGTCCGCGCGTTCTAGGCGCACGACGGGGATCCTCCGTCCCGCGGGACGATGGAGCCGAGACGCCCCGCGGCTCTCACGGGTGGGTCACTTCCTGTCCGCCGCGAGCAGATCGTCGAGCGCCTGGAGGAGGCGGATGTTCTCGGCGCGCGTGCCGACCGTGACGCGCGCGCAGTTGGCGAGACCGGGGCCGCCCATCGGGCGGATGATCACCCCCCTCTTCTGGAGATCGAGGAAGAGTGGCTGGATGTCTCGGCCGGGCTCGATCAGGATGAAGTTCGCCACCGACGGTGTGTGCGCGATCTTCCTCCGTCCCAGCTCCGCGTGAAGAAACGCGAGCTCGGCGATATTTTGAGCGCGGCATCGGGCCGCCCAGGGCTCGTCCTCGAGCGCGGCGAGCCCCGCGACCTGGGCGAGATGAGAGATGTTGAAGGGGGAGCGGATCTGGTTGAGATTCGCGATGGTCTCCTCGCTCGCGAAGGCGTACCCCGCGCGGATCCCGGCAAGGCCGTAGATCTTCGAGAAGGTCCGCAGCACGATCACGTTGCGCCCCGCGCGCACGTCATCGAGGCAATCCGGATAGTCGCCCGGCTCGACATACTCGTGATAGGCCTCGTCGACCGCGACGAGGACGTTCTCGGGGATTCGATCGAGGAAGCGATCCATCTCGGTCCTGGTGACATAGGTGCCGGTCGGATTGGACGGATTCGCGATGTAGACGAGCTTCGTCTTCGGCCCGATCGCCGCGGCCATGGCGTCGAGATCGTGCCGGCGGTCGGCCGTGGCGGGCACCGCGACGCCCCGGCCGTTGACCGAGGCGACGGCGATCGGGTACATCACGAACGATTGCTGCGAGAAGACCGCCTCGTCTCCGTCGGCCAGATGGGCGCGGGCGATCATCTCGATGATGTCGGTCGATCCGTTTCCGAGAATCACCCGCTCCATGCCGAGCTTGAACCGCTCCGCGATCGCCTTCCTCAGGTAGAAGCCGCCGCCGTCCGGGTATCGATGCAGCTCGGGCAGCGCCCGGCGCATCGCCTCCAGAGCCAGGGGCGAGGGCCCCAGGGGATTCTCGTTCGATGCGAGCTTGATGATCTCGTCCTTGATCCCCAGCTCCCGGCGGACCTCCTCGATCGGCTTGCCCGGGACGTAGACCATCATTCCGCGGACGTAGTCGGGGATCTCCGGTCCTCTAAGCATGGCGTTCCTTCCTCCATGAACCGCCGGCGATTATCCCGCCGGGAGCGGCGCCGTTCAAGGGCGGGGATGAGAAGCTCCAGCGCGCCGAGCGCGAGGACGAGCAGGGCGGCGAGCAGGAAGAGGCGGAGTCCGGCGCCGGGCCTGATCGACACCACCGGCACAAACAGGAGTTTCATGCCGGCATCGCGGACCATCGCGAAGGCCGCGTAGGCAACCCCGCACATGAGGACCCCCATGGCCAGGTGGACGGCGCCGGCGAGCCGTCGCCTCCTCCCGCGGATGGCGACCGCAAGGCTCGCCGCGACCATCCCGGCGAGGGAGATCGAGAGCAAGAGCGCGGCCCCCGGACTGCGCGAGATCCTCCATACGATGAATGCCCGGCCGCACGCCCAGGGAAGGGTGAGGGCGTAGGTTGCGAGAAGAAACGATGGGATCAGGCCGACCAGCGGCAAGAGAGCGACTCGGTTGCCGGCCGGAAACAACGCAGGCAGGCGTCGCCTCGACATGCCCCCTTTGGAGTCGGGCGGATGGACGCCGGGTTCCCCGATCGTCTCTCCCATCGGAGCGAACTCGGCCGGTTCCTATTCGCGCTTGGGAAGGCCCTCGACCCACTGGCCGAGGAGGGCGATGCGGCTCTGATCGGGCTTCGGTCCCAGGTAACCCGCCATATAGGGGCACATCTTGATATAGAAGAGGAGGAGGACACGGCCGTCCTCGAGATCGATCTTCTGGATCGGACTGTCGCGGGTCGGCATCGAGGCGATCTTCCCCAGCTTCTCGACGTTCTTCTCCGTGAGCGGCGGGCGGTTCTTGCGCAGAAGTAGCTCGTACTCGCCCGCCGAGTCTCGGAAGCGCATCGAGTAGACATCGGTCATCCCGTGGATGCCGAGATACGGCTTCACGCTGCGCGTCTCGCTGTCCGAGACCCGTTCTCCGTGAGGGAAGAGCCTGAAGATCGGCATCGGCTCGAGCCTGGTCGGCAGCAGCCGCGCGAGCGCCTCCGCGCACGCGAGCGTGGAGTCGCGCGTCGTCTGCGTGACGATCCGGGCATAGTAGGGTCCGTCCCAGAAGGAGAGAAGGCCGCTTTGCCAGGCCCCACCGGAGCCGAGCTTCAGGCTCTCCGCCGTCGGGCTCTTCTCTTCCCCGAAGATCGCCTCGGCTCCGTTCGAGGCGCTCATCCTGTGAAGATCGATGGTGATCGACGGCAGACTTTCCGACGGGCGACGGATGGAGAGGGCGGCCGTCTCGAGGACGCCGTTGCGCAGATAGGCGTCCGCGCCGCCGTTGATGTAGTCCCACAGCCGGTCGGCGGGATAGACGGCCACCTCGCCGTCCATCACGAAGCCATCAGGCGGATCGAGGCTCCGAAGCAGTGAGCCGACATCCGCCGCGCCCGCCGCGATCGCGGCCAGGGTCAAGGCCTGAAGCATGTTCATCGTCGCGCGCCCTCCTTTGGTGAGAGTAGCGTCCCGGGGGGTGGCGGCACCAGACGCTGGTTCGCAACCTCATGAACTGCTATAATGATAGACAGACGTGTCATACCGGAATCGGCTCCGGCCAGGCCTGCGCAATCCCCTCGCAACGAAGGAGGAAACGATGTCCTCGAGGTCCTTCGCGCCCGCCCATCTCTGTGGTGTCGCTCTGATCCTGGTCCTCTTCGCCCTCGGGGTCGCCGTGGGCCAGACGGGGGCGGCGCCCTACCTGGTTCCCGCGGACGTGGGTGTGGAGCGGGCCGCGGACTTTGGCGGAATCCGCTTCGAGGGGCTCTCGGGATTCCTTGTCGACATCGATGCCGCCAAGGTCTCAGCCGTCGAGGATCTTGGAGCCGTTCCGATCGCCCTGGCCCCCGGGGAGACCTGCTGGGTCTACCTGGTCGAGGATGGGCGCATCGCCGAGTTCGAGCCGCCCGCCCGCGTGCTCCACCGGTCCGGTCATGAGGTCTTTCTGGCGACCGACGGCGCCACGCCGATGCTGACGGCTTCGTCTCGGTCTGCCCTCCAGGGACTGAAGCAGCCCGTCCGGATACCTGACGAGCCGCGCCCGCTCGCGAGGCGCGTGGATGCGCCGCCTGCGCAGAAGCTGAACGACCCGCTGATCCAGCAGATGGTGAACGAGCTTACCCAGACGAGCTTCGTCGCTTCCTGGCAGCCGCTCGACGACTTCGAGACGCGCTACACCTTGGCGCCCCAGAGCGAACTCGCCACGCAGTGGATCCTCGACCAGTTCCGGTCCTATGGGCTGAGGGCCGAGTTCCACTACTACCAGCAGAGCGGCCAGAGGAGGAACGTCATCGCGACGCTGCCCGGGTACGTCGACTCGACGCAGGTCGTCTACATCTGCGGCCACATGGACTCGATCAGCGACACGCCGACGGTCTGCGCCCCCGGCGCGGACGACAACGCGAGCGGCACGGTCGCCGTCCTCGAGGCGGCGCGGATCATGAGCCAGTACCAGTTCCAGTACACCATCAAGTTCGCTGCGTTCAACGGCGAGGAGCAAGGGCTCCTGGGCTCGGCCGCCTATTGCAATGACATCTCGAACGCCGGCGAGAACGTCATCGCGGCGTTCAATTGCGACATGATCGCCTACCGGGGCACCGACACGGGGCTGCCGGACCTCGTGATCTATACCAACACCGCATCGCAGGCGCTCGCCACGACGATGACCAACGCGATCAGCATGTACGTCCCCAACGCGCTCGAGCCGATCGTCCACGTGGAGGCCCTCAGCGGGAGCGATCACGCCTCCTTCTGGTCCAAGGGATACCGCGCGATCTGCTCGATCGAGGACGAGGCGTGGGGAAGCGACTTCTGCCCCTGGTATCACACGTGCAACGATCGGATTGAGCGCTACCCGCAGGACTACTGCACCTACTGCGCGCGGGCGAACCTCGCGGCGGTCGCGATGACGGCCGTTCCGTTCGCTCCCGCGGGGCCGTTCCTGGCGATGGGAAGCGTCGTCGTGGATGACGACAATCTGGGCGGCTCGAGCGGCAACGGCGACGGCATCCCGAACCCGGGCGAGACGATCCAGCTCACCACGACGGTGCGGAATCTCGGGCTCTCCGCGGCGACGGGGGTGAGCGGCGTCCTCCATCCGGCCAGCTCCTACGCGGCCGCGATCGACACCGTCTCGGCCTGGAACGACATTCCGCCGAGCGGCCAGGGCCAGAATCTGACTCAGTTCCGCTTCCAGGTCGCGGGGGATGCGCCGGATGGGGAGGACCTCGACTTCACCCTGACGATGACCGACCAGACGGGCGACCATCCTCTGACCTTCTCGCTCCAGGTGGCGGCGCCTTTCCTCGCATACCGCTCGCATGTCGTGGATGACGCGACTCATGGGAACGGCAATGGCGTTGCCGATCCCGGCGAGGTTCTTGTCCTGCCGGTGACACTGGCAAACACCGGCGGGCAGGAGGCCGCGAGCGTCGTCGCTTTGATGTCCACGACCAGCGGGCGCTTGACGATCATCGATGAGAGCGCCACGGCGGCGCTGATCCCCTCCGGCGGCCAGGGAGTCCTCGCGCCGGGCTACCGCGTCGCCGTCTCGGCGCTGGCCGTCGACGGCGAGGACCTTGCGATGACGCTTTCGATCACCGCGGGCAGCGGCTACACGACGCAGACCAGCTTCGAGATCCGCGTCGGCAGCTTCTTCGTGGACGAAGTCGAAGCGGACGCAGGTTGGTCGCTGTCGGTCCCTGACGACAACGCGACAACCGGCCGGTGGGTCCGGGTCGACCCGAACGGAACCCAGCAGAGCGGCCAGCAGGTCCAGCCGGAGGACGATCACACCCCGGCGCCCGGGACGATCTGCTTCGTGACCGGCCAGGGTCAGGTGGGAGGGAGCGCGGGCGAGGCCGACGTGGATGGCGGGAAGACGACGCTCACGAGCCCCGTCTTCAATCTCCTGAATGTGGTCAACCCTCGGGTCACCTACTGGCGCTGGTACACGAACAACCTCGGGAACAATCCCAACGAGGACACCTGGCTGGTTCAGGTGTCGAGCAACGGCGGGACCTCGTGGGTCGACCTCGAGAGGACGACCGTGTCCGCCAACAGCTGGCAGCAGAAGTCGTTCGTCCTGAGCAGCTACATCACTCCCACATCTCAGGTCGTCTTCCGCTTCGTGGCGAGCGATGTGGGCGCCGGAGGTTCGCTGGTGGAGGCGGCCGTGGACGACTTCGAGATCGATGGCACGCTGAGCCCGGTGAATGCTCCGGATGCGGAAGCGCGCTTCACGTTGAGTCTTGGCGAGGCGCGTCCGAATCCGGCGATCGGGGGAGCGACGATCGCCTTCGCGCTCCCGAGGGACGGGCATGCGCTCGTGCGCGTCTTCGGCGTCGACGGGCGGCTCGTCCGCACGCTTGCCGATGGCGGCTACACGGCGGGCCCTCACGAGATCGTCTGGGATGGGCGAAACGACGCGGGCAAGCGCGTGGGCCCGGGCCTCTATTTCTACAAGCTGGTTGCCGAGGGACGCGAGATCAACAAGCGGGTGACGATTCTGCGATAGACGGCGGTGACTGCCTCTAGGAAGCGGGCAGGCGCGGTGCGAGTGCACCGAGGCCTGCCCGCTTCGCTGCTCGGGACACTTGGCGCCGGTTGCGTGGGCACGCAGCGGGCGGAACCTTGCTCTACCGCGCCGTCACGAGCTTGCTGGTCGTAGTGGCGCCCACGGTGTCCAGACGCAGGAAGTAGACGCCCGGCGCGAGCCTTCGATCGATGGAAGCCGCTGCGACTCCGGCGGGTCTCACGCCCTCTGTCAGCGTCAGAACTCTGCGCCCGCTCGCCTCCAGGAGATCGAGACGAACGGGTCCGGGTCGATCGACCCGGTAGTAGATCGGCTCCCCGGGACGATGGGGCTGCGTCGTCCACAGCCTTTGCGCGGGGGAGGGGCGCATCGCGTCGGCGAAGGCGGGATCCATCCTGCGGAGCTCCGTGTTCGCGTGGGTCCATCCCACCGAGACCTGGACCGGGCGGGTGACCTGGTAGTATCCGTCCGCGCGGACCGTCATGGTGAAGTCTCCGAGCTGCATCAGCCGCCAGAAGCCTCCGGATCTCGGATCGGTCAGCCGGGGGCCGACCGCGGGATCGTGCGCCTCCTCGATGCGAACCTCCGCCACGAGGGGAAGTCCCGTCTCCTGGTCGGTCACCTTGCCGGCAAGTCCGGGCCCCGCGGCGGCGCGGGCGAGAAGATACATGCTTCCCCTGCCGACGCGCGCGGCGACCGTGTCGACCATCTTCCCTTCCCACCAGGGGGTCAGGGCGATCTCCATCAGCAGGGCGCACGCGCCGGTGTTCGCATAGACCCAGTTCTGCTGTTTGGGAAGCACGTTGCGGGACGGGGTGTTGCCGTTGTAACGGAGGCTGTCCGCCTCCGCGCGCGTGTGGAGCGCCAGATTCTGGCTGATCGCCCTGTAAGCGGCGGAGTCAGGTCCGTAGCGGCCGTTCGCGCTGTTTCGCCACGGCCAGTAGATGACATTGCCCGGTCCCGTCGTGAAGGGGGAGTGGTAGTCCATCGTCAGGGCGGGACGCTCTCGCCAGATCAGGTCGCGGAGAGCGACGACTTCCTGCTCGGAGAAAGCCCCGGGCCCCTTGTAGTAGTAGCTCGACGTGGAAGTGGAATCGTCCTCCTCCCACCGGAAGTCCCAGTTGCGGTTGAGATCGACTCCGTCCTCGGGACATGTGAATGCCGCGTTGTCATCGTTGTCGCGGAGGTTTTTTCTCCACAGCCTCCAATCGGGCGCCTCGCTGAAGACCATCGTGTGTCCGTCGACGTTGACGATGGGAACGAACCAGATCTCCAGCGCGTTGACGTACGACGCGATGACGGGGTCCTTGGAGTAGCGGTCGAGAAGGCGGTCCATCATCCAGATGATCGCATTCGTGCCGTTGGCCTCATTGGCGTGCTGCGCGGCGTTGAAGACGATCACCGGTTCCTCTTCGTGGACGCCCGCGTTGTCGGAGATCCTGGCCGCCCAGATCGGCAGCCCGAGCACTCCGCTGTGACCGATGACCTCTCTGTGGAAGATGGCGGGATGAACCGCCTCCCAGTGGGAGAAGAGCGAGTCGATCTCGCCACAGGAGACGTAGCGCGGATCGGGGGCGGAGGAGACGGAGATGGGAAGCAGAGCCAGGGCCGCGGCGGCCGCGATCCAGGACAGGATCCTTCTGCATTCCGATGTGGTTCCCATGGGTCGCCCTTGGCTACCTGATTCTAGCCCATCCGGGGAGTGGGCGCATCATGGGAGTGAGCGCGTTCAGGGAGTGAGCTCTTTCAGGTCAGAGGAGGCTCGGGCATGGGGGCGATGCGTTCGCAGCGGCCGGGGGGAAACGGACGGGTCGCTGATGTAATATGATCCGCGTCTCCCACGGGGCGCCCAGACCGCTGGCGTTCCAGGCCTGTCGCGGCCGGTCGCGAGTCGTGGAGCGCGGCCGCGCGCAGAGGACGAGCGTAACCGGATCGATCGCGAGGATCGATTGCGAGGTGCTGAGATGGAGTTTCAAACCGTCACCGTAGAGAGACCCGAGGACACGAATGTCGTCATCGGGCAGTCGCACTTCATCAAGACCGTCGAGGACGTCTACGAGGCGATGGTCAACAGCGTCCCGGGGGTCAAGTTCGGAGTCGCGTTCTGCGAGAGTTCCGGCCCCTGCCTGATCCGCCACACGGGGACCGACCGGGAGCTAGAGGAGATGGCGGTCGCGAACGCCCTTAGGATCGCCGCGGGGCACACCTTCATCGTGATCATGCGCATCGCATGGCCCGTCAATGTCCTGGGCGCGCTTCGGGCGGTTCCGGAGATCTGCGGGATCTTCTGCGCGACAGCCAATCCGGTTTCGGTCATCGTCGCCGACGACGGCCAGGGGCGGGGCATCATGGGCGTGATCGACGGCCTGAAGCCGAGGGGGGTGGAAGGGGAAGCCGATCAGCGGGAGCGCCACGCCTTCCTGAGGAAGATCGGCTACAAGCAGTAGGGCTAGGCGCCGGCCGGGAATCAGGCTACAATTGGACAAGGGCCGCTTCTTGAGAGGTGCAACTTGCCTGGTCCCCTTCCCGGTTCGACCGGCACCCGTCCGGTCCGTGCCTTCGACTCCGGCCGACCCCGGACCGCCGCGGTCCGCGCGACCGGCGTCGTCCCCGGCCTGACCGTCTGTCTGGTCGCCTGCCTGGCCGCCTGCCTGGCCCTCGCCTGCGGGGCCGCGCGGGGCGCAGACATCCCCGGCCATCTCCATCCCGACTGGTCGGCGGTTCCTTACGAGCCGTTTCCGATCAATGGCCAAGGAGTCCCGAATCCGGTCCTCACGGCGATCGACGTCACCGATGTCTACGCCTACTTCGTCGCTGACCCGTTCCTGATGAAGGTGGAGTCCACCTGGTACATGTTCTTCGAGATCCATACGACCATCGATCGGCGGATCTCCCTCGCGACGAGTCTCGACGGGCTGGACTGGACATACCAGGGAGTCGTCCTCGGCGGGGGCGTGAACTACTCCTTCCCGTTCGTGTTCCAGCATCAAGGCCGCTTCTACATGGTCCCGGAGAGCGGGGCGGATGACGACATCGAGATCTTCGAGGCGACGAGCTTCCCGTACGGATGGACCCCCGTCGCGACGATCCTGAGCGGAAGGCACTATGTCGATCCGGTGATCGTACGATACCAGGGGAGATGGTGGCTCTTCGCCGGGATCAGCGGCAGCGCCGCATGCCATCTCTTCTACTCGGACCAGCTCCTGAGCGGCTGGACCGAGCACCCGATGAGCCCGATCGTCCCCAACAACAACGCGAAGGCGAGACCCGCCGGCCGCTTCGTCGTCTTCTACCCGGATCGCGTGATCCGCCTTGCACAGAACGCGAGCGTCCCCGGGAGGCGGTCGGTGAGGGCGTTCGAGGTCGATGCCATGACGCCGACGACCTATGTCGAACACGAGATCCCCGCAAGCCCGATCCTGGGCCCGAGCGGGTCGGGCTGGAACGAGCTGGGGATGCACCACTGCGATCCGTGGTGGGTGGAGGATCGCTGGATGGCCGCCGTCGATGGCATGGACACCGATGGGATGTGGTCGATCGGAATCGAGTTCTCGCGACAGCTTGCCTCTGCCGATTGGCTCCCGACCTCGGGCGGGGAGGAGGCAGACCGTCTCCAGGTCTTCCCGAATCCCTTCTCGAACGCGGCGTCGATTCGCGCTCCGGCCGCTTCGCGCGATGGGGGGATTGCCCGGATCCTGATCTGCGACGCGGACGGCAGGCTCGTCCGCAGGCTGGCCTTCACCCCGGGGAAGGCGGGCGACGGTGTCGTCCACTGGGACGGGAAGGACGAGATGGGACGAGATGTTGGCGCCGGGACCTACTTCCTCGATGCGGATGGCGACGGCGGGGCGTTCCGCGGACGCCTCGTGCGGATACGCTGAAAGGCGCGCCGCTTCCGCCCATATCGCTTCTCCTTGCCTTCATGCCGGTGTATGGTGGATGCGCTCATCTGGCCCGGGGGCGTCGCGCCACTTGAGGAGGTGCTCCGATGTCGGTTGCGCAAGGCTCGAGTGCGGGGAGGTTGTTTCCGAAGAAGACCCAGGGCCTCCGCAGCGCGTCGATCCTTGCCGTTCTGGCGCTCATCATCGAAGGGCTCTTCGCTCACCGCCCTCTCAGCGCGGCGCGCGCGGGCGTGATCGAACCTGTGCTTCAAGCGGAGCTGTCCGCTCTCGCGCCCTCCGATCACATCAACGCGCTCTTCTTCCTTCACGAGCAGGCCGACATCCCCGCTCTGGACGCCGAGCTCAAGCGCTCCCGCGCGACGCGACGAGAGCGGCATCGCAGTGTCGTCCAGGCGCTCCAGGCAACGGCGCGGGCAAGCCAGGGGCCGCTCCTCATGGAGTTGGACAGGCTTGCCGCGCGCGGCGAAGCGATCGACTACGCGGCCTACTGGGTCACGAACCTGGTCGTCGTGCGCGCGCCTCGCGCGACGATCGAGGACCTGGCCGGCCGTACGGACATAGCGGCCGTCGCGCCCGGGTTGCGACCCGTTCAGGATCGGATCACGCCGCACCCTCCCGGCGCGGCCGAAGGAGAGCTCGAGCCGCTCGCGATCGGAAGCGACTCTCGGGGAATCGGCGTGTCCCAGGGACTGCGGGCGATCAACGCGGACAGGGTCTGGCGCGAGCTCGGCATCAACGGCGCAGGCGCGCTCATCGGAATCCTCGACACGGGAGTCGACGGCCATCATCCCGCGCTCAGCGGCCGGTGGCGGGGAAATGCGGGGCATCCATGGCAGGAGTGCTGGCATGACGTCGTCGGGGTTCCGAGCGAGTATCCCAACGACGACGGATCCGGGCACGGCACGCATGTCTTGGGCACGGCGGCGGGTCTGGGGGCGGCGACCGGGGACACGATCGGCGTCGCGTGGGCCGCTCAATGGATCGCGGCCAACGCGATCAGCCAGCCTATCGGATCCGACTTCGACTTCGATGTCTTCGAGTGCCTTCAGTGGTTCGCCGACCCCGATGGCGACGTCAACACGGTCGATGACGTTCCCGACGTGCTCGTGAACGCCTGGGGCGTCAGTGAGGCGTTCGGGCGATACACCGATTGCGACAGTCGCTGGTGGCCGGCGATCGACAACTGCGAGGCCGCGGGCATCGTCCTGGTCTGGACCGCCGGGGGGGACGGGCCAGGGACGGGGACCATCCGCTCGCCCGCCGATCGCGCGACCAGCGTGTACAATGCGTTCTCGGTGGGCTCCGTCGATGCGGCGCACTCGGAGTTCCCCTATCCCATCACTTTCTTCTCGAGCCGCGGTCCGAGCGGATGTCCGGTCGCCGATCCTCTCAGGATCAAGCCCGAGGTGGCTGCCCCGGGCGTCGAGATCTACTCGAGCTACCCCGGCGGCACTTATCAGATATGGAGCGGGAACGCGATGGCGACCGCCCATGTGGGCGGGGTCGTCGCGCTCTTGCGCTCGGCCGATCCCGATCTCGAGGTCGATTCGATCAAGCAGATCCTGATGGAGACGGCCCGCGACGGAGGCGAACCCGGCGAAGACAACGCATACGGTTGGGGAACCATCGACGCCTACGCGGCGGTCCGGCGATGCGCGTCGGCGCTCGAGCAGGAGGGCGGTCCTCCCGACCGGTGTCGGATCCTCGCGGCGCTGCCCAATCCGTTTACCTCCGGGACGACGCTGAGATATCGGATGGAGATTCCCGGGCCGGGGGAGCTGGCGATTCATGATCCTGGCGGACGAATGGTGCGAGCGATCCCGATCGGCCCGATCTCCGAGGGGGACCACACGGCGGTCTGGGACGGCCGGGACCAGTCAGGGCGACCTGTCCCGACCGGCGTCTACTTCTCCCGCCTCAGGTTGCCGGGCTGCCGCGGCCAGATGAGATTGCTGCTGGCGAGGTAGCAATCGGGCGCGGAGTCCAGGGGCAGCCCCGCGTCATCGGATGTGGGTCAGGCTTTGTCAGACGCGCCGCGTGGCCTGGCGCCCCCGGGACCAAGCCGGGCCGACCAGACGCGCGAGGCGAGCGTCTCTGATGAGATCAAGCAGCTCCAGAGTCCACTTCACGACGGCGGCTGGCGTCGTGAACTACTTGCTCAGAGACCACTTGAGCTGAAACTCGACCTCCTCCTCCGACCCGCCGCGCTCGTGCTCGATGTTGATCGTTGCTGTGGGAGGGATGGAGATCCGCTCCCCGGCCACCTGCAGCCGGAAGCGTTTGCCTTGCTCGATGCAATCGGCCAGGCGGCGTAGCTTCGTCGCGAACTGCTTCGGGGGATAGTCCTTCTCGATGTCTCTCTTCGCCTTCTTTAGTGGTGCTGCCATGTTGTGGGCTCCGTCTCCTCAGAGTTGGTTCTTGGAAGTCCCCGTCCGGTGTCGAGACCGATGTCCGGATCTTCTCACAGGGAATGCGGCCGCGAGAACCCCACCCTCGAGGCGCTGGACCTCGCGTCCATGCAGGTCGTAGTCGAGAGCAGGATCAGGACAGCCGCGAGCAGGAGCCTCATCGATCCCTCCAGGTGTCGGTTCTCTGAGAACGAGGCAAGACAGTGGGCGCGTCACATTGTAGCAGGCCTCTCGCGGGGGGCTATGGCCCGCCGCACAGAGGCCCCGCGGGCGAGGAGGTGACGGGTGGCACGGTCCTCGGGCCCGGTGGAAGCCTCGCGGTGGCGGCGGATAGAATAGCACCGTGCGGCGGCCAGGTGTGAGAACAGCCGCCGCAAGGGAGGGAAACTGTCATGCTTCTGGCGCGCAGGATGGCGGTCGCTACCGCCACGGGGATCTGGATGGTCGCATTGTCCACGGCGGCGATCGCGGCGACCGGGGACGCTCGCGGGTTGACAGCGACCGGGCCGGCCGCAGCGGCTCAGCCCGTCGTCCAGCCCCCTCTGCTCGACCGTGTGATGCGCGAAGGGACTACGCCGCTGCCGACTCCGCTTGATTCCGGCGCAGTCAGCGTCGAGACGGCCCTGGCGCGACGGCGATCGGTGCGCGAGTTCGCGGAGCGGCCGTTGACAGCGGCCGAGATCTCTCAGCTCCTCTGGGCGGCCCAGGGCGTGACCAGCACTGATGGGCGCCGGACCGCGCCGTCGGCCGGGGCGCTCTACCCGCTCGAGATATACGTCGCCACAGCCGAGGGTGTGGGCCATCACCTGCCGGCAGGGCACCTCCTGGAGCCTCGCCTCTCGGGTGACCTGCGATCCCGCCTCTCGCGCGCGGCGCTGAGCCAGCCCTCGGTCTCCGCCGCGCCGGCGATCTTCATCATCACCGGCGTTGCGGAGAGAACCAGGGTCAAGTACGGCGACCGGGCCGAGCGGTACATCTGGCTCGAGGCCGGGCACGCCGCTCAGAACCTGCTGCTGCAGGCGACCGCCCTCGGTCTGGCGGGCGTGCCGATCGGGGCTTTCTCGGACGAGGCCTTGCGGCGTGAGCTCAACCTCCCGAACGGCGAGATGCCCCTCTATCTCGTCCCGATTGGCGCGCCGCGGTAGGGTCGTGGGGCGGACCGGCGCTGCGCGAATCTGCGGGGCCGGGAGAAGGCGCTAGGTCTGTTTCAGGAGGCGAGACACTACCGAGCCACCACGATCCGCTCTCCGGCTGCGCGCCCACCGGCGGCAGCTCGCGCGAAGTAGGCGCCCGCCGGCGCTTGCCGCCCGCTTCCGTCCATTCCATCCCAGCGGACGACGCGGGCGCCCGCAGACATGCGCTCATTCGCGAGCTCGCGAATCAGCCGGCCCGCCGCGTCGTAGATCGCAAGGCGCACGGGACCCGGCGCTGCCACCTCGAGCCGCAAGCTCGTTCCCCCATCGGACGGATTCGGCCAAACCGACAGCATCTCGATTCTGGTCGCTGGCTCCGGGTCGCCGAACATCCCCGCCGCGGCAGGGCACTGGGTCGGCACTGTGAGGAGCCCCGCGTACCCATCGGCGAGGAAGACATGGGACTCGTTCGCGGCCAGTCCAAGGGAGACATCTATGCCCCCTACTCCTCCCACGAGGAAAGGCGAGTCGGGATCAGCGATGTTCACCACCTGCAGCCCCGCGTTCTTCCCGGCCAGGTAGGCGTAGTGGCCATCCAGAACCACTCCGAGAGAAGGGTCGGGCGTCGGCGCGTATCCACGCATCGCTGGAGACGCCGGATCTGACACATCGATCACGTGCAATCCCCCGTAGGTGTCATCGGTGACATAGGCCAGCCCATCGCGCACGGCGACGGACCGGGCGCGTCCAGCGATCCCGATGGCGCCGACGACGACAGGATTGGCCGGACTGAGCGCATCGACGACCTGCAGCCCCGCGGGGCCGTCCGCCACATAGGCGTAACGATCGGACACGGCCACCGAGTGCGCGAAGCCGCTGTCGGGCAGACTCGCGGTCCCCACGATCTGCGGCGCCGCCGGAAGCGTGCCGCCCACGATCAAGAGATCTCCTCCCGGGCCGTCGGCGACGAACAGGTGGGAGTTCCCGGCTGCGATCCCGTGAGCCGAATGGGGCGTATCGAGGTTTGTGATCACCGAGGGGGCCGATGGGTCAGCGACATCGACCACGACCAGGCCACTGAGCGGTCCCCCCCCGACATAGGCGATATCGCCCAGGACGACGACCTCGTTCGTCGTGTCGGGAAGCGTGGTTCCCCCGAGCGGAGCGGGGAAGGCGGGATCCTCTATGTCCACGACCCAGAGCTGCTTGAGCCCCGAGTTCGTGAGATAGGCCCGGTCTCCCGATACGGTCACCGAGCGCAGCACGCCCGGCCCATCCCATCTCCCGACGATGTCGGGAGAGCGGCGGTTCGAGATGTCGAAGATCTGGAGCCCGCCCTGCCAGGCGGCCACGTAGGCATAGTCGTCGCGCGCCGTGACTCCGATTGCGTGGCTCGTCGTGTCGATCCATCCGATCTTCGTCGGGCTCGACGGCGTCGAGATGTCGAAGACGTAGAGACCGTTCGCCTCATCAGCCGCGTAGAGATAGGCGCCATCGACCTTGAGCCCGCGGCAGTTGCCGCCGGTGTCCCGCGCCGTGATCCGGATCGGGGTCGTGGGGCTCGTGATCTCGGCGACGACGACCCCCATGTACCCATCTGCAATGTACAGGTAGTCACCGCTTACGGCGGAGTCGAAGGCGCGATTGAATGTGTCGAGCCCTCCCACGATCTGCGGCGCCGCCGGATTGCCGACATCGACGACCACGATCCCCGTGTGGTCGTCGGCGACGTAGGCGTAGCTGCCGCGGACCGTGACATCGAAAGCGAGATCGGGCGTGTCGACGAATCCGAGCCTGGATGGGGCCGTGGGGTTCGAGACATCGATGATCAGAAGACCGCTGTATCGGTCGGCGAGGTAGGCGCGCGTGCCCGAGACCGTGAAGCCATAGGCGTAGTCTCGGGGAGGAGATGCGGCAACGACATGGGCCGAGGTGGGTATCGAGACATTTACGATCACGAGCCCCGCTTCGCCTGAGGCCAGGTAGGCATAGTCGCCGGCGACCTCAACCTGGTAAGCGCGGCCGGGAATGACCACGGAGTGGGCGATGAACGGGGCGGCGGGGTCCGAGATGTCGACGATCTGGAGCCCGCCCAACCGGCTGTCGGCCACATAGGCGTAGTTCCCACTCACATCGACGCCGTACGACTCCCAAGGCGTGTCGACGGAAGCGACCCAGTGCAGGTAGTCGCCGTAGTCGATGCAGTCCGCCCGCACGGCTTCGGAGCAGAGGATGGTCGCAATGACGCAAGCGGCCATCTTCCAATGGGTTAGCCGTCCCTGGCGGTTGATGTCGCGGACGCGGGGATGCATGCTCCAGGTCTCCAAAGCCTACTTCAATCATACTCCTCGCGGTCCTTCTGGAGAAGGTCATCGAACGGGGGTTTGAGCGGCTGCCTAGTAGCGCGTCTTCTCTTCCGGCGTCTCCTGGCGATCCCGCGGGCGCAGTCCCCAGAGTTTCCTCCGGATCGGATCGAAGAGATGCGGGAATCGGATGCTAAGCGGCCAGAGTCGAGCCTGCCTCAGCAGGACGCTGTGCAGCGCCGGCCCGACGAGCGAGAGAACCACGCCGAGGGCAAGGCCCGCCAGGGCATCGACGCCATAGTGGAATCCGCCATAGACGGTCCCCAGAAAGATCCCGAGCGCCAGAGTTCCCATGAGCAGCGAAAGCTCCCTCTCGAAGCGGAGCGTGACGCAGAAGACGGCGACGGCTCCGGCGACGTGAGAACTGGGGAACGCCGCGCCCTTGCTCGCGCCCGATTCGAGGACGCGGTGCACCAGGGGCGGGAAGAAACCCGAGATCGATGCTTCGCGCGGGAAGACGTAGTACGGTCCCGCCACCGGGAAGAAGATGAAGATGAGATAGCATGTGAAGAAGGTAAGAAGCATTGTGCTCGCGAAAACCCGGCAGACCTCTTCCCGTCCCTTGAGGTAGAGCCAGAAGCCCACGATCGGGACAAGAAGGTAGTACATTATGTAGGAAAAGTGCAAGAACTCGTCGAGCGCCCTGCTAGGGATCCAGTCGCGCAGGAAGACGCTGGGGAAGAGGCCGAAGACAGCCTTCTCCCACTGCAGCACCTGCGCGTCGAAGAAACCGCTCCATATGATCCGGTCCAAGACCCCGACTTCTCGATAGAAGAAGGCGAGAAGCCAGAGGGCGTAAGAGTCGCGAAAGAACATCAGCAGGATGTGCCCGCGCCGCGGAACGAAGCGCATCAGCAACGTCGCCGCGAGCAGTCCCAGGTGGATCAGAAGATAGGTGCCGCCCCCGTTGACGCGGTCGTGGCCGATCGCGAGGATGATCCCCGTCACGGTCAGGTAGATCGCGGCCAGGATGTCCATCGGGGTGTAGCCGCGCAGGCGGGGGTGCTCGATCGGGATTACCGAGCGGCGCGCAGCCAGCCTACGCTCTGGTACCACCTGATCGTCTCCTCCATTCCTTCTCGGACAGTTACGCGGGGCCTGAATCCGAACTCCGCGCCGGCCTTGTCGGGAAGACAGACCCAGGCGCGCTGGCGGAACTCATGTATCTTCCCCAGACTCATCAAGGGAGGCCTGCCCCCGAGACGCGCCGCGATCTCCCCCAGTAGTGCGGCCAGATAGGCGGGCACGAGGGGGAGGCGGATGCACCGGGGGCGAACGCCGAGGATCGAGCCCGCCAACTGGCCGATATTCTGCCATGTATGCGGCTCGCCGTCACTCAGATAGTAGATGCCGCGGGCGCAGCTCGAGAGCATGGCCTCGACCGAAGCCCTCGCCAGGTCTCGGATGTGGATCAAGCTGAAGAGGTTCCCCTTCCGCGGCGGCATGAGCAGCCATCCGTTCTGGATCCAGCGAAGAAACCGCAGGATCGCCTCGTCCCGCGGGCCGTAGATCGCCGGAGGACGGATGATCACAACACGCGCGCGGTCCCCGAGGATCTCAAGCCGCCTCTCTCCATCGAGCTTGCTCTGCCCGTAAGGGCTCACCGGCCTCGGAGGATCGTCCTCGCGGACGTGGGGAACCGGGCCGCGATCGAACGAGGGGACCGGGCCGCCCGCGGAAAGGCTGCTGCAGTAGAGAAAGAAGCCGGACCCGTCAGCCTGACCCGCGTCGAGGAAGGCGCGCGCCAGCGACTCCGTGCCATCGGCATTCGCTTCATGGAACTCCCGGCTCGTGCGGGCCGTGATTCTCCCGCCGAAGTGAAAGACCGCTCCCACGCCCTCCGCCGCGCGTCGCAGCTTCTCCGGCTCTCGCAAATCGGCCTCGATCCGGTCGACTGACTTTCCCTCCAGCCAGCGCAAATTGCTTGATGAGCGAACGAGGACCCTCACAGACAGGCCCGCGGCCAGCAGGTGGTCCACCACGTGGCTGCCGGCGAACCCCGTGGCGCCCGTGACGAGCGCGATTCCCCGACTCACCGCGGCCTCCCCGAGCCGGTCCCGTCCTCGCCGCTCAGCGGCGCGCGGGCCTCTCGTAGAAACGGTAGGTCTTGTACAGCTTGGCACCGATCCGCTCGAGCGGACGGCACATCGCGATGTTGTCCTCCAGCACCCAGGAGAACTCTCCCTGATGGTAGCTCTTGCGGAATCCGTTCTTGAATAGCTGGAGGTAGAGAAGGATGTCGAGCCCCTTGCCGCGATGCTCGCGTAGCAGGCCCAGGGCCAGGACCCGAATCCGCCTGATCCGCCTCGCGTGGTAGAGGATCTTGAGAAGACCGAAGGGGAAGAGGCGGCCGTTCACATGCCTGAGGGCTTGATTGACATCCGGCAGCGCGAGGGCGCATCCGATCGTCTGGCCTTCCTTCTCGAGAAAGATGATGAAGTCCGGATCGACGACCGGCTTCAAGGAGACGGCCATGTGGGCGATCTCCTCGTCGGTCATCGGGACGAAGCCCCAGTTCTTCTCCCAGGCGTTATTGTACAAGATGCGGAATCGGTCCACCTCGGAGCTGAACCGCCGCATGTCGAGCGAGCGAACGATGACGTTCTCGCGGCGCGCGATCTCGTCCGCTATGCGGAGGATCCGGTCGGGGATCTCGTTCGTCTCGAGGAAGAAGGCATAGATATCCTTCGCCTTGACGAAACCGGCCCCTTCGAGGAGCGCCGGGTAGTAGCGCGGATTGTAAGGCATCATCACGCAGGGAGGGGAGTCGAAGCCGTCGACGAGCATCGCGCACTCCTCGTTCGTCGAGAAGCTGGCGGGCCCGCGGAGACGATCCATTCCCCGGTCGGCCACCCAGCGAGAGGCGGTCTCGAGGAGCGTTCCCGCGACGACCGGGTCATCGACCGATTCGAAGAAGCCGAAGAAACCGGTCTTCTCGTCGGCGATGAGATTGTGGTTGCGGTTCACGATCGCCGCGATGCGGCCCACGGGCTTTCCTGAGCGCCAGGCGAGGAAGAGCGCGACGTCGGCATGAAGGAAGAAGGGATGCTTGGAAGGATTCAGCATCTTCTTCGTCTCGCCGATCAGGGGCGGCACCCAGTTCGGGTCACCGCTATAGATCTGCCAGGGGAGAAGGACGAAGCGGTGGAGGTCGCGTCCCCCTTCCACTACTCTGATGTCGATCTCAGGCACCGGCATGGAATCGCAGGATAGGTCCGAATCGCCGGACGCGGCAACCCGAAAGCGGCGCATGTTGGGGGGCGGCCGGGAGCGACCGGGCGCGGCCGGCGACCAGGGTACGATGGCCCGGGGGTCCAGGGATCCCGCCAAGGCGATCGCGGGATGATCGGAGGGACAATGGCGTTTGGCGACCGGGGTGTAAGGGCGCTCGTGACGCTTCACGAGCGCGAGCTGCGGGCCTTCGCGTCGGCCTGGCGAGAGGCCAGGGCGAAGGGAGTCGCCCTCCCGGCGACCGACGATCCGGACTACGAGAGCATGGAGACTCTGCTGCACCACATCCTGCGGGCGTCGAGAGGGTATCTCACCTGGATCTGCGAGGTGCTCGGGAGGCCTGATCCCGGCGTTCCCCCCGCGCCCGAGGCCGATGCGGTCGAGGCCGAGGCCAACTCGTACATCCACAACCTCTGCGAAGCGTGGAGAACGCACATGGCCTGGATGCCGCGGGAGGTGGCGGATAGCCCGGCGAGCTATCTCTCGCGTTGGAAGCACCCATACACGATCGATGCGATGCTCGAGCACGCGGTCGTTCACCCGATGCGCCACCGGTTCCAGCTCGAGGAGCTGATCGGAGCGCCTGCGCGCTTCTAAGATCCAGTCAGGGAGTCCGGCTTCATGTGATAGACTCTCGATGAACTGACGACCTCAAACGAAGGGGATCATGGAAGCTTACGACCTGAGAGCCGAGATAGCGAGAGCGAGCGCCTCCTCCTTCCAGGAGGGGATGCCGGACCCGTTTCAACCACTTGATCGACTAATCGAGGCGGTTGAAGAAACCCGCCAGACGCAGGGCCTCGCCGAGATCTCCGGCGAGGCCCTCTTGATTCAGCCGGTGCAGCCGCCGGCCTATTACCTCCACGGCTTCGCCCTCGCGAGGCTGGGACGGACGGAGGCAGCGGCCAAGACGCTCGCCTCCCTCTGCGGGAAGCTCGAGCAGGAGTCGCGCTGGGAGACCCTTGCCGCGCTTCTTCCCAAGATCATCGAGGCGGCCCCGACCGTCGAAGCGGCGCGCTCCTTCGCGAAAGTCGGCGAGACGCTCGGGATCGGCGGGCTCGACCGCGAGACGCTGAAACGCGTCTATGACCTCTACCCCGACGAGGAGCGGCTCGCCTATCTCATGGGCGAGAGCGCCGCCGCGGAAGGGAACCCGGAGGATGCGCTGGGCTACTGGGCGGAGAGCCTCGAGGGGTTCGTCGCCTTGAAGAAGTACGATCGGCTCGAGGAAGCGCTCCTGAAAGTCGTCGAGTCGGAGAGCGTCGAGCATCAGCGGCATATCTTCAATGTCCTCCGCCGTCTGATCGACCAGAATCAATGGGCGCGATTCAACACGCTCCTCGATCTGACCCTTCCCGGGCTGAACAAGACCGGGCTCATCGGGGATCTCTGGAAGCTCATCCTCCACGCCTTCGCCAAGGCCCCGGAGACGGCAGGCCTGCGCAAGTGGGTTCGCACGCTGGCGCCGGAGGCATTCCCGGCGGCGGAGGGGATCCTCGATCTCCTGGGTCGATCCGGGGTGCTCGATCCCCAGATCAAGGCCGAGACTTCGATCCAGCAGCTCGAGACCCTGCTCGAGTACGCGCCCGGCTACTATGTCCTCCACGCATCCTGGGGAATCGGCCGTGTTCGTCTGAATGACGGCGACACATTGGTTCTCGACTTCAAGGAGAGCAAGAATCACAGGATGAAGCTGACCTTGGCCCGTCGCGCGCTCGGCGTCCTGGATCCCGAGGACCTCCGCGTCATCCAATCGGAGGATCCAGAGGCGTTGAAGCGCCTCCTGCGGGAGTCTCCCGCGGATGTGATCGTGCGCGCGCTCCGGATGACGCGCGGCGAGGCGAGCGCTCAAGATCTCCGGCGGACCCTGGCCGGACAGGGAATCGTGCCGGCGCAGAGCTGGACCGGATTCTGGAAAGAGGCGCGGGCCGCGATGGAGGACGATCTGCGCCTCGACCTCTCTCAGAGTTTCCGGCAGATCTACCGCCTGCGCGCCGAGAGCGATGACGTGAAAGGCTTGACCCCGCTCCCGATGATCGAACCGCGCCGGGGGGTTCGCCCGAACCTGAAT
>VGJL01000032.1 GCA_016867495.1 Candidatus Eisenbacteria bacterium
GGGTGACCTTCTCCTTGATGTCGACGAGGTGGACGATCCCCTCCTCCGTCGTCACGATCGGGACATTGTAAGTGTCCCACTCGAAGAGGACCTGGCCCGTCTTCACCTCCGAGCCGGAGACGTGGTAGATGATCGTGCCATAGCGCGGCGTATATCGATCGAGCACCGATCGATAGCGGTAGAGCGGCTTTCCGGGCGTCACCTTGTCGCCGTCCCTGACGAGCAGGAGGTAGCCGCGCTCCAGCTCCCGCGACTCCAGCTCCGCTCCCTGGCGGTCGACGATCGAGAGACGCGCGAAGCCCGTCCTGTCGGTGATGTCGACGACCTGGAGAACGACCTCGTGCGTCTCGGGGTCCTCGACCTCCTTCGTCTCGAGGCTCGCCGGGATCTTGACGGTCCCGTCCTGCTCGGCCACGCGGGTGGAGTGGGAGCGCGACCTCAGCAGCAACTCGCCGCGATGGCCCACGTTGACATACCGGCCGTCCTCGCGGTGGACGACCGTCAGGGCCGGATACTCGAGAATCCCGTCGCTGTCGGCCGTCACGGTCGATTGCTCGACGATGACGCTGGCGGTGCCGCCGATGTGGAAGGTCCGCAGCGTGAGCTGGGTTCCGGGCTCGCCGATGCTCTGGGCGGCAATCACGCCCACCGCCTCGCCGATGTCGACGGAGTTCCCCGTGGAGAGGTCGCGCCCGTAGCACTTCGCGCAGACTCCCCTCCGCGACTCGCAGGTCAGCACCGACCGGATCTTCACGCGATCGACTCCCGCGACATCGATGAGTTCGGCCTCGCGCTCGGCGATCATCGTCCCTTCCGGAATCAGAACCTGGCTCGCGCGCCGGTCCCAGACATCCTCGGCGGTGAAACGGCCCAGGACGCGGTCGACGAGCGGCTCGACGACCTCCTCTCCGTCCTTCAGAGCGCCCTTCTCGAGGCCGAGGATCGTCCCGCAATCCTCCTCGCTGATGATCGCGTCCTGAGCGACATCGACCAGGCGCCGGGTCAGGTATCCCGCGTCGGCGGTCTTGAGAGCCGTGTCCGCCAGACCCTTGCGCGCGCCATGCGTCGAGATGAAGTACTCGAGAACGGTCAGCCCTTCCTTGAAGTTCGAGAGGATCGGCTGCTCGATCGTGGCCCCCGCGCCGCCGGTCACCCTCTTTTGAGGCTTCGCCATCAGTCCCCGCATGCCGGCGAGCTGGCGGATCTGCTCCTTGCTCCCGCGGGATCCGGAGTCCGCCATCATGAATATCGGATTGAATCCGTCATCGACGCTGCGCAGCCCCTCGATGGTGACTTCCTCGATCTCGTTGCGGACGCGCGTCCATGTTCCGATCACCTTGTTGTAGCGCTCGTTCTCGGTGATCGCGAGATCCCGGTGCTGCCGGTTGATCTCGTCGACCTCCTTGTTCGCCCGGGAGATGATCACGGGCTTCGCCCCGGGGACGATCAGGTCGTCGATGCCCACCGTGATGCCGGCCTTCGTCGCGTATGTGAAACCGAGATCCTTCAGCCTGTCCAGGAAGACGGCCGTCCGCTCGTTCCCGAACCGGGCGAAGCAGATTCCCACGAGCTCCTCGAGGGCCTTCTTGTCGAAGGTCTTGTTCATGAACCCGAGCTCGGAGGGGACGACCTCGTTGAAGAAGATCCTCCCGGTCGTCGTATCGGTGAGCTCCCCGCGGAGCCTGACCCGGATCATCTGGTGCAGCTCGATCTGCCCGTGCTCGTGGGCCAAGCGGACCTCGTCGACGGACGAGAAGACCTGCAGGCGTTCTCCGGGCGGCCGCGACTTGGTCAGGTAGTTGCAGCCGAGGACGATGTCCTGGCTCGGGGTCGCGACGGGCCGCCCGCTCGCGGGCAGCAGGATGTTGTTGGTCGAGAGCATCAGCTTGCGCGTCTCGATCTGCGCGATGAAGGAGAGCGGCACATGGACCGCCATCTGGTCGCCGTCGAAGTCGGCGTTGAAGGCCGTGCAGACCAGGGGGTGGATCCTGATCGCCTTGCCCTCGACGAGCACCGGCTCGAAGGCCTGGATCCCGAGGCGGTGGAGCGTCGGCGCCCGGTTGAGGAGCACGGGGTGATCCCTGATGATCTCCCCGAGGATCTCCCAGACCTCAGGCTTCTCGCGCTCGACCAGCTTCTTGGCGCTCTTGACCGTCTGGCCGGTCTCTTCCAGCTTGCGGATGATGAAGGGCTTGAAGAGCTCGAGGGCCATGTTCTGCGGAAGGCCGCACTGGTGGAGCTTCAGCTCCGGCCCCACCACGATGACCGACCGCCCCGAGTAGTCGACCCGCTTGCCGAGCAGGTTCTGGCGGAAGCGGCCCTGCTTCCCCTTCAACATGTCCGAGAGCGACTTCAGCGGCCGATTCCCCTGGCCGCGGACCGCCCTGGTCCTGCGCCCGTTGTCGAAGAGCGCGTCGACAGCCTCCTGCAACATCCGCTTCTCGTTGCGGAGGATCACCTCGGGGGCGCGGATCTCCATCAGCTTCTTCAACCGATTGTTGCGGTTGATGACGCGCCTGTAGAGGTCGTTCAGGTCCGAGGTGGCGAAGCGGCCTCCCTCGAGCGGCACGAGCGGGCGGAGGTCGGGCGGCAGAACCGGCAGAACCGTCAGGATCATCCACTCGGGCTGGTTCTTGCTCTGGCGGAAGGCCTCGACGATCTTCAAGCGCTTCAGGATGTCCTTGCGCCGCTGGACGCTCGTCTCGATTCTCACCTGCGTCCGCAGCTCGGCCGACAGCTCGCCCAGGTCGAGCTGCTCGAGGAGCTTGCGGATCGCGCCGGCGCCCATGTCGGCCTCGAACTTGATGTTCGAGTCGGCCTTCAGCTCCTGGTACTGCTCCTCCGTCAGCAGCTCGTGCTTGCGGTAGGGGCTGTTGCCCGGGTTGATGACGACATAAGACTCGTAGTAGAGGATCCGCTCGAGATTGCGGACCGTCATGTCGAGAAGATGCCCGATCCTGCTCGGGACGCCCTTGAAGTACCAGATGTGCGAGACCGGCACGGCGAGCTTGACATGCCCCATCCGGTCGCGACGGACATTCGCCTGGGTGACCTCGACGCCGCACTTGTCGCAGATGACGCCGCGGTAGCGGATCATCTTGTAGCGGCCGCAGGAACACTGCCAGTCCTTCACGGGGCCGAAGATCCGCTCGCAGAAGAGACCGTCCTTCTCCGGCTTGAACGATCGGTAGTTGATCGTCTCCGGCTTCGTCACCTCGCCGTGGGACCACTCGAGGATCGTCTCGGGCGAGGCCAGCTTGATCCTGATCGAGCTGAATGTGAACCGGCGCCGCGTCTCCCTCTCCCCGCGGCTCGCGGCGAAGGGCGGCAGCTCGGGTCCGCCCATCGGGGGGAGCCTGAGGCTGAACTCCGGGGTCTCGGGGATTCCCTTATCGCCTGTTTCAAACACGGTTCGATTGACCTCCCTACTCGCAAACCACGTCGAGACAGAGGCTCTTGAGTTCCTTGACCAAGACGTTGAACGACTCGGGGACGCCAGGCTCGGGGGGGTTCTCCCCCTTGACGATCGCCTCGTAGATCCGGGACCGTCCCTGGACATCGTCGCTCTTGACCGTCAGCAGCTCCTGAAGGGTGTAGGCGGCGCCGTAGGCTTCCAGCGCCCAGACCTCCATCTCGCCGAAACGCTGGCCGCCGAACTGGGCCTTCCCGCCCAGCGGCTGCTGCGTGACGAGCGAGTAGGGGCCGATCGACCGGGCGTGGATCTTGTCGTCCACGAGATGCGAGAGCTTCATCATGTAGATGCACCCGACGGTCACCCGGTGATCGAACGGCTCGCCGTTGCGGCCGTCGTAGAGCGTCGTCTTGCCGTCCTCGGGCAACCCCGCCTCCCGCAGGCAGGCCTTGATCTCATCGACCGTGGCCCCCGCGAAGACCGGGGTTTCCGCCATGAAGCCGAGATGATGCGCGGCCCAGCCGAGGTGCGTCTCGAGGACCTGCCCGATATTCATGCGCGACGGAACCCCGAGGGGATTGAGGACCATGTCGACGGGCGTGCCGTCGGGAAGGTAGGGCATGTCCTCCTCGGGGACGATCTTCGCGACGACGCCCTTGTTGCCGTGGCGCCCCGCCATCTTGTCGCCCACCGAGAGGCGTCTCTTCTTCGCGATGAAGACCTTGACCAGCTTCACGACGCCCGGCGGAAGCTCGTCGCCCCTGAGAACCTTGTCGATGTCCTTCTCGAGCTGGCGGTCCACCTTCTGCAGCGCGATGCGCGCCGCTTCCATCTGCTGCCAGAACCGTTCGTTCGCATCCGGGTCGCGCGCGACGGGGGAACGCCACGGCAGGTCGTCGAAGTCGACGTCCTCCAGAGACGTGAAACTCCCCTTCCGGCCCGCTCGGAAGATCAGCCTTCCCGTCGAGGCAGACTCGAAGCGCTCGAGGATCTCGCCTTCCAGAATTCGCTTCAGCTCGTCGTTTCGCGTCTCGATCAGCCGGTTCTTCTCCTTGCGGGCGAGCCGCTTCAGACGATCCTGCTTCTGCCTCTCGATGCGCTTGGTCGAGTCGTCCTTCTCCTTCCTCGAGAAGACCTTGATATCGATGACGACGCCCTCCATCCCCGGAGGCGCCTTGAGGGACGCATCGCGCACGTCGCCCGCCTTGTCGCCGAAGATCGCGCGCAGCAGCCGCTCCTCGGGCGTGAGGTCGGTCTCCCCCTTGGGGGTCACCTTCCCGACCAGGATGTCGCCCGACTTCACCGGCGCGCCGATGCGGATGATCCCTTCCTCGTCGAGGTAACGCACGGCCTCGTCGCCGACGTTCGGGATCTCTCTCGTGATCTCTTCCATGCCGCGCTTCGTGTCGCGGACGGTGAGCTCGAACTGCTCGATGTGAACGGAGGTGAAGAGGTCGCGCTTGATCAATCCCTCGCTCACCACGATCGCGTCCTCGAAGTTGTACCCGCACCACGGCATGAAGGCGACCAGCACGTTGCTGCCCAGGGCGAGCGTCCCCTTCGCCGTGGCGGGGCCGTCGGCGAGGACATGCCCGATCTCGACTCGCTGCCCCTCGCGAACGATCGGCCTCTGGTTGATGCAGGTGTCCTGATTCGAGCGGCGGAACTTGGAGAGAGGATAGACGTCGAAGCCCGAGTACTCCGTGAAGTCGTGAACGAGGTTTTCCGCCCCGTCCGGGCGAATCACAATAGTGTCCCCGGTCACCGACTCGACGACACCCGGCCTCTTCGCGAGGACCATCGCGCCCGAGTCATGCGCCACCTTTCTCTCGAGCCCCGTGCCGACCAGCGGTGCTTCCGTGACGAGCAGGGGCACCGCCTGTCGCTGCATGTTCGAGCCCATGAGGGCCCGGTTCGCGTCGTCGTGCTCGAGGAAGGGGACAAGAGCGGCGGCCGGGCTGACGAGCTGCATCGGCGAGATGTCCATGTAGTGGACCTGCTCGGCCGTGACCGGCGGGAACTCGCCCTTGTAACGGCAGGCGATCGACTCGCTCTGGAAGTTCCCGCGCTTGTCGGTCGCCGCGTTCGCCTGGGCGATGATGTACTGGTCCTCCAGGTCCGCCGAGAGGAACTCGATCCTGTCCTTCTGGACGATCCCGTCCTTCACCTTGCGGTAGGGGGTCTCGAGGAAGCCAAGCTCGTTCACCCTGGCATAGGTCGCCAGCGAGGAGATCAGCCCGATGTTCGGGCCTTCCGGGGTCTCGATGGGGCACATGCGGCCGTAGTGGGTGTAGTGCACGTCGCGGACCTCGAAGCCGGCCCTGTCGCGCGTGAGCCCTCCGGGCCCAAGCGCGCTCAAGCGCCGCTTGTGCGTGAGCTCCGCCAGCGGATTGGTCTGGTCCATGAACTGGGATAGCTGCGAGGACCCGAAGAAGCTCTGGATCACGGCCGAGATCGTGCGCGCGTTGATGAAATCGTAGGCGGTCACCGACTCCGGCTCTTGCAGCGACATCCTCTCGCGGATGATCCGCGCCATCCTGGCCAGCCCCGTGTTGAACTGGTTGCAGAGGAGCTCGCCCACAGACCGGACGCGGCGGTTCCCGAGATGATCGATATCGTCGGTCTCAGCGCCCCCGCCTTCCTCCTCGCTTATCCTGAGGGTCAGCAGGTAGCGCAGTATCGCGATGAAGTCCTCCTTGCAGAGGGTCGGGCAGTCGATATCGGGCACCGAGAGCCCCCAGCGCTTCATCGGCTCCTTGCCGCCCAGGAGCTGGACGTAGTTCAGCTTCTGGTTCAGCTTGTAGCGTCCGACCTTGCCGAGGTCGTAGCGCTTTGGATTGAAGAAGAGGCGGCTCAGGATCTCCCGCGCGCTCTCCATGCGAGACGGCTCTCCCGGCCGCAGGAGGGCGTAGATCTTCGAGAGGGCTTCCTCTTCCGTCTTGCAGTTGTCCCGCTTCAGCGTGTTGCGGAGGATGTCCGCGTCTTCCTGCAGCGGAATCACATAGAGACGGATGGCCTCGATCCCCGCCTTGGCGAGGTTCTTGAGCTTCTCTTCCGTGACCTCCTCGTTGCACTCGAGGAGGACCTCGCCGGTCTCCGTGTCGACGATGTCCTCGGCGGCGATCCGACCGACCAGCGCCTGGAGCTTCTTCGACTGGGGACTCGGGATCTGCGCCTCCTCTTTCGAGTAGAAGAAGTCCAGGATGTCCTGGTCGGAGACGATCGAGAGGGCCTTCAACAGCACCGTCGCCGGAACCTTGCGCTTGCGATCGATGTGGACGTACATGACGTCCTTCACGTCGATCGAGAACTCCACCCACGAGCCGCGGTAAGGGATGATCCTCGCGGTGTAGAGACGCTTGCCGTTCGGGTGGACCGTGCTGTCGAAGAAGACGCCCGGGGATCGGTGCAGCTGGCTGACGATCACCCGCTCGGCGCCGTTGATGATGAAGGTCCCCTTCTCGGTGATCATCGGAAGCTCGCCGAGATAGACCTCCGTCTCCTGGATCGACTTGTCCCTCTTGACTCCGTCGATCTCCTCCCGGACGCGAAGGCGAAGCGTCACCTTCAGGGGAACCGAGAAGGTGAGATCCCGCTCCTGGCATTCGTCCATGCTGTACTTCGGATCGCCGATCGAGTAGCCGACGTACTCGAGCGAGTACATGCCCCTCGTGTCGGTGATCGGGAAGACAGCGTTGAACACCTCCTGGAGCCCCTCGTTCTTTCGCTCCAGCATCGGGATTCCGACCTGGAGGAATTTCTGGAACGAGTTGATCTGGACGTCCAGAAGATTCGGGATCGGGACATTCCAGCGATCGCTGATCTTGCTGAAACTGCGCGTCGGTCGCCCGACCATCTCCATAGGAGAATCTACCCCCTGGCCCGCTCGGACGCGGACCTATTTGATCTCGACTGTGGCTCCTGCTTCGGAAAGCTTCGTCTTGATCGTGGCGGCCTCTTCCTTGGAGACCTTGTCCTTCAGGGGCTTCGGAGCGCCGTCAACAAGCTCCTTGGCTTCCTTGAGACCCAGACCGGTGACCTCGCGGACGACCTTGATCACCTGCAGCTTCTGCGCGCCGACTTCGGTCAGGATGACGTCGAACTCGGTCTTCTCCTCCACCTCGGCGGCGGGAGCGCCCGGCATGGCCATACCCATCGCCATGACGGGTGCGGCGGCGGTGACGCCGAATTCGGTCTCGATCTCCTTCACCAAGTTGGCGATGTCGACCATCGTCGCGTTCCGGACCCAGTCCAGAACCTGCTCTTTGCTGATTGTCTCAGGCATCGGATTGAACCTCCCTAGTAACGGACCTAGCGCCGAAAACCGGCTGACCGGGGCTTCAGGCCCCCTTCTTCTTTGAAACCTGATCCAGAACGCCGACCAGATCGCGCAGCGGCGCGTTGAGCACGCCCACGAACTGGGTCAGGGGCCCTTGGAGCACGCGGAGCAGCTGGCCCAGCAGGACGTCCCGCGGGGGCAGCTTCGCCAGTTGCTTGATGTCGTCCTCGCCGTAGATCTTGCCGCTGATGCAGGCGATCCGAACGCTCGGCAGCTTGTGCTCCTTGATGAACGCCTCGAGGATCTTGGCGGGAGCGATCTCTTCCTGCATCGGCAACAACACCGCTGTCGGCCCGTGAAGATGCGGCAGCAGCGTCTCGTAGCCGCTCTTGGCGACCGCGAGGCGGAGCAGCGTGTTCTTCACGACCTCCACGTGGATGCCGGCCTTGCGCATCTGCCTTCGCAAGAGGCTGACCTTCTCGACCGTCAGGCCCGTGAAATCCGCGAGGTAGACCGCCTTGGACAGCGTGATCTTATCCGTGACCTGCTCGACCTTTGCGGCCTTCTCATGCCGTTTCATCGCCCCTCCTACTTGGTCGCGCCGACGGCTTCGGAGGGATCTACCCGGATCCCGACGCCCATCGTCGATGAAATGGTGAGACTCTTGAGGTACTGGCCCTTGGCGGCAGGGGGCTTGAGACGGACGACCTCGGCCAAGAAGGCCCGGATGTTCTCCTCGAGCTTCTCGGAGCCGAACGAGGCTTTTCCCACCACCGCGTGGAGGTTCCCAGCCTTGTCGACACGGAACTCGATCTTGCCCGCCTTGGCCTCCCGCACCGCCTTGGCGATGTCGAAGGTCACCGTCCCGGCCTTCGCGTTCGGCATGAGACCCCTGGGCCCGAGGATCTTTCCCAGCTTTCCCACCTCTCCCATCATGTCCGGAGTGGTGATCACCTGGTCATAGTCGAGCCACCCTTCGCGGATCTTCGCGACCATGTCGTCCGAACCCACGAAGTCCGCGCCCGAGGCCTCCGCCTCCTTCAGCTTCTCCCCCTTCGCCAGGACGAGGACGCGTACGGTCTTGCCTGTCCCGTGGGGCAGGACGACGGTTCCGCGGACCATCTGGTCGGCGTACTTGGGATCGACTCCCAGCCGCGCCGCGACCTCGATGGTCTCGTCGAACTTCGCCCGCGCGTGATCCTTCACGAAGGCGACGGCGCCCGAGAGCTCCACGCTCTTGAGCTTCGCCGCCTCCTCCCGGATCTTCCTCAGTCGTTTTCCTCCGGATCGAGCCATTCATCCTCCCTTCGCGGGGCGCCGCCTCCCCTCCGGCTTTAGTCCTCTACAACGATCCCCATGCTCCGTGCCGTACCGGAGACCATCGACATTGCGGCGTCGAGATCGTTCGCGTTCAAGTCCGGCATCTTCAACTGCGCGATTTCGCGGACTTGTTGCATCGTGACCGTGCCGACCTTCGTCTTGTTCGGTTCCCCCGAGCCCGAGGCGATTCCGGCGGCCTTCTTGAGCAGGACGGCGGCCGGGGGCGTCTTGAGGATGAACGTGAACGAGCGGTCCTTGTAGATCGTGATGACGACCGGGATGATCATCCCGGTCTGCGTCTGGGTCGCGGCGTTGAACTGCTTGCAGAACTCCATGATGTTGACCTGGTGCTGTCCCAGGGCCGGCCCGACCGGAGGCGCCGGATTCGCCGCGCCGGCAGGGATCTGGAGCTTTACCATTGCCGCAACCGCCTTCTTCGCCATTCTCTCCTCCAACCGGGCCCGCGACTCGAAGCCGGGCCCTCGCCGGACGCGCTAGATCGACTGCACCTGCATGAAATCGAGCTCGACAGGCGTCGCGCGACCGAAAATGCTCACCATGACGCGGACCTTGCCGCGGTCCGAGTTGATCTCGTCCACGGTCCCCACGAAGTCGCAGAAGGGGCCGTCGACGACTTTGACGCTCTCGCCCACCTTGAAAGGAACCTCGGCGTGAACCCTCTCCCGCTCGGGCGTCGCGTGCCCGCGGATCCTCGCGATCTCCAGCTCGGAGAGCGGCATCGGGTTCTTCTCGTTGCCCGCGTCGCCCACGAAGCGGGTCACCCCGGGGATATTCTCGACCAGATGCTTCGTCTCCTCGCTCATCTCCATCTCGATGAGGACATAGCCCGGAAACGTCTTGCGCTTGGTGATCGTCTTCTTGCCGTTCTTCATCACGGCGAAATTCTCTGTGGCCACCAGGATCTCGCCGAAGCTCTCCTGCTGCAGGGCGTACTGGATCGCCTTCTCGAGATTCGTGCGCACCTTGTTCTCGTGACCCGAGTAGGTGTGGATCGCATACCACTTCTTGGCCATCAGTGCCTCTCGGTCCGCCGGGCGGCGTGCATATCCCTCGCAGGTCGGATCATCTAGAGGACCGCCTGCACGCCCTTGCTGATCACGATGTCAACCGCATAGATGAACAGCGAGATCAGGAACACGGCGACGATGACGACGATGGTCGACTCGCGAAGCTCGTCGCGGCTTGGCCAGGTGACCTTGGTGGCCTCCACCTTCACCTCGCCCAGGAACTTGTTGAACCTATCGACAGCCGACATTCAGGCTCCTCCGACGCTTGGCCGCTCCCCCGCGAACCGCGAGAGACTGAGAGACTCCACCCGATCGTCTGGACGGCCTCCGGAGCGGAAGCCGCATCCCCGCCCTACCCAACCTCCCTACGCCTCCGGTCCGGCCCCTGCTATCGCGTCTCCTTGTGGGGCGTGTGCTTCCTGCAGAAGGGGCAGAACTTGCTGTACTCGACCCTGTCCGGGTGGAGTTTCTTGTTCTTCGTGAGATTGTAGTTGCGCTGCTTGCACTCGGAGCAGGCCAGGGTGATCTGTTCGCGCATCGCGCTCTCCTTGCTCTCCCGGCTCTAGACCGGTCTGCATGTATCCGGGACGCTCGCCTTCCGCATCCGCTCTCGTCTACTCGAGGATCTCGGTCACGACGCCCGCGCCGACCGTCTTGCCGCCCTCGCGAATCGCAAACCGCAACTCCTTCTCCATCGCGATCGGCGTGATCAACTCCACTTCCAACTTCACATTGTCCCCGGGCATGACCATCTCCCGCTCGTCCAAGATCTGCACCACGCCCGTCACGTCCGTCGTCCGGAAGTAAAACTGCGGACGATACCCCTTGAAGAACGGCGTGTGCCGCCCCCCCTCCTCCTTCGACAAGATGTAAACCTGACCGTGAAACTTCTTGTGCGGCGTCACGCTGCCAGGCGCGCACATCACCATCCCACGCTCCAAATCGTCCTTCTCCACTCCCCGCAACAACAACCCGATGTTGTCCCCAGCCTCCGCGTAGTCGAGCACCTTGCGAAACATCTCCACGCCCGTCACCACGCACTCGCGCGTCTCCCGCAAACCCACTCGCTCCAACTTCTCCCCAGTCCGCACTCGACCACGCTCCACCCGACCCGTCCCCACCGTCCCACGACCCGTGATCGAAAACACGTCCTCAATAGGCATCAAAAACGGCTTGTCGATGTCCCGCTTCGGCGTCGGTATGTAACTGTCAATCGCATCCAACAACTCCATGATGCACTTGATCGTCTCCGGATTCGTCGGATCGTTCATCGCCTTCAACGCGCTGCCCCGAACAATCGGGATCTCGTCACCGGGAAACTCGTACTGCTTCAATAGATCCCGAATCTCCCACTCCACGTACTCCACGATCTCCGGATCGTCCACCATGTCCACCTTGTTCAAAAAGACGATGATGTACGGAACCCCCACCTGCCGCGCCAACAAGATGTGCTCCCGCGTCTGCGGCATCGGCCCGTCCGCCGCCGACACCACCACCACCGCCCCGTCCATCTGCGCCGCGCCCGTCACCATGTTCTTCACATAGTCCGCGTGCCCGGGACAGTCCACGTGCGCGTAATGACGCTTGTCCGTCTCGTACTCCACGTGCGCCGTCGCGATCGTGATCCCCCGCGCCTTCTCCTCTGGCGCATTGTCGATCGAGTCAAACGTCCGCACAGACGCCAAACCCCTCTGCGCCAACACCATCGTCATCGCCGCCGTCAATGTCGTCTTCCCATGATCCACGTGACCGATCGTCCCCACGTTTACGTGCGGCTTCGTCCTCTCAAACTTCTGCTTGCTCATAGTCCGAGCATCTCCTCCTTGGGTGTCCCTCGGTTCCTAGGTCAAGACATTGGCAGCAGGATGGGCCGACCTTGGGGGGCGGCCGCCCTGCAGACCGACAGGCGTTTCCAACTGAGCCCACGACCAGAATCGAACTGGTGACCTTTTGCTTACCATGCAAATGCTCTACCGACTGAGCTACGTGGGCCTACAGCGTATCTGGAGCGGGAAACGGGATTCGAACCCGCGACCCTCAGCTTGGAAGGCTGACGCTCTACCACTGAGCTACTCCCGCACCGCAAGTTCCCCACAACCGGCTCTCCGCCTGGGACCGATGCCATGAGATTGGGGAGGGAAGGATTCGAACCTTCGAAGGCGTTACGCCGACAGATTTACAGTCTGTTCCCTTTGGCCACTCGGGAACCTCCCCGTTCTCTGCACCTCCCGCGATTCCTTGAAGAAACAGAACGAAGACCTTCCTAAGCATCTCTGCGAGGCGGAGACCCAAGCCGCCGGCGACAGATGGACTCAGGACGACCATGGAGCTGGCGAAGGGATTTGAACCCCCGACCTGCTGATTACAAATCAGCTGCTCTACCCCTGAGCTACGCCAGCGATCGTGGGACCCTATCCGTCACCGATACCCGGAAAAGGGCATACGACCCTAACGGCACGAACCCAAGGGATTCGATCCCGCGCGGGACGCACGGCGGCTGGTTCACTTCAAGGAAGACCGCTCAGCGCGCGGGAAGCGCGCGCCATGCCGTCAAAGATGTTAATCCTACCGGCCGCCTAACCGCTGTCAACAAAATAGTATCCGGGAGGACGGCTCGATTATGCCGAACGAGATGCGAACATATGTCGGTATATTGTCGCTCAGGCGCCGGCGATTGCCGCCCGCGAATGTTACCCATTGTAACGAACGGTCGTTCGGCCTTCTCTGTCCTCCACTATATACCCTGCCTGGAGAATCTCCTTGCGGAGCCGATCGGCCTCCGCCCAGTCCTTCCGCGCCCTCGCCTCCCCCCTCAGGCGCACCAGATCGAGGACCTCAGGAGGCGCCTCGCATCGGTCCGGCCTGGAGAGAAGGTCGACGCCCATGGCCCGGGAGAGATCGACAAGGACCCTGCGCCCCCCCTCGATCGCCTCACGCTCGGCGTTGCCCTGACCGGCCGCGCACCACCGATTGACGGCTCTCGCCAGGTCGAAGAGATGCCCCATCGCCTTGGCGCTGTTGAAGTCATCGTCCATCGCCTCCGTGTAGAGCCGGATCGCCTCGCGGGCCTCGTCCGATCCGGCATCCTCGGGCGCGGTCGGTTGGTCGACCGCATCCGGCGGGAGCGGACCCAGCGCCTCGGCCGCGGCGTCGAGCGCCCCGGTCAGGCGGCCGAGGGCCTGCTCCGCCTCCGCGAGGCGCTCCTCGCTGAACTCGATCGGGCTGCGGAAGTGCGTCGACTGCAGATAGAACCTCACGACCCGCGGATCGACTTTCGAGCAGACATCCTCGATCAGGAAGAAGTGCTTCGTCGACTTCGACATCTTCTCCCCGCCGAGGAGCACGAGGCCATTCTGGACCCAGTAGTTCGCGAACGCCAAGCCGGTGGCGCACTCGGACTGCGCGATCTCGTTCTCGTGATGCGGGAAGATGAGGTCCAGCCCACCCCCGTGGAAGTCGAAGGTGTTTCCGAGGTACTTCATCGACATCGCGGAGCACTCGATGTGCCAGCCGGGCCGTCCCGCGCCCCAGGGGCTCGGCCAGGAGGGCTCTCCCTCCTTGGCGCCTTTCCAGAGCGTGAAGTCGAGGGGATTGTCCTTCTGTTCGCCGATCTCGATGCGCGCTCCCGATCTCAGCTCGTCGATCTTGCGGCCGCTCAGCTTGCCGTAGTCGGGGAAGCTCTCGACGCGGAAGTAGACGTCGCTTCCGGCCGGATAGGCGTGCCCCTTCTGGACGAGGGCGCCGATCAGCCCCAGGATCTCGGGGATGTGCTCCGTCGCCCGCGGGTAGTGATCGGCCGGCAGGATCCCCAGCTTGCCCACGAAGTCGAGGTAGCAGTCCATGTTGCGGCGGGCGATGTCGCGGTAGTCGGTCCCCTCGTCCCTAGCGCGGTCGATGATCTTGTCGTCCACGTCGGTGAAGTTGTTGACGTAGGTCACGCGGTAGCCGGATCGAAGCAGGTGGCGGCGGATCAGATCCCCCGCGATGGAGGCGCGCATGTGGCCGACGTGAGGTTTGTCCTGCACCGTCATGCCGCAGACGTACATCCCTACCCGGCCAGGCTGCGCCGGCCGGAACTCCCGCTTCTCCCGCGTGAGGTTGTCATAGACCTTGAGAGCCATGCGCGCTTACCCTCCCGGCGCCATCGAAGAGAGACGCCCCTCCTGGCTTCGGCGCTCCCGAGGCCGGAGTGAGTTCGTGAAGAGACTCCACGCTACCGCTTCGGATTGGTCCTGCGCAAGCCGCCGGGGGCGGTCGAGAGGCGCGCGGCGGCGCGACGCCGAGCGGCGAACAGGGTCGTCAGCGGCGCCGCGCGAGAAGACCGAGAAAGGCCGTGATGAACTTGCCGGGGTCGACGCTCGAGTGGATGAACCGATTGACTCTGCCCAGGACTTCCGCCGGACCCAGGGCGGCGAGATCCTGGCTTCTCAGCGACGCCCGAAAGGTCGACATGAGAAGGGCCGCGGGCGCCCCCTTGCCCGAGACATCCGCCACAGTGATCCCGACCTTGCTATCCTCGAGAACGACGCAGCTCCTCCTCCAGCCGCTGCGTCTCGCGTTCCTTATCGCGGCTCCTCTCGAGCCCCTCGGCCATTTCGTTGAAGGAGCCGGCCACGCTCCAGAGCTCGTCCCTTCCCTGCAGCGGGATCCTGTGGCCCAGATTCCCCCCTCGCAGCGCTTCCGTGGAGGATCGGCTCCGCGAAAGTCGCCGAGGAGCTCACCAGGAGCTGATAGACTTTCCACTCCCCATCCTCTCGAAACAGGCAGGAAAGGACCGAGCCTCCGGGGAGCCCCTCCCGTTCCTCGAGGCGGGACCGATGCTCCGGCTGAACCCGTCGCTCCCCACTCCGCCCAACTGGACGCCGCCGCCGGCGTGCCCCACCTCGACTGCCGGGTTCACGCGGATCGCGACCCCCGCAACGCGGCTGATCCAGTCGATGCGGAGCGAATCGACGGGGGCCAAGGCCTCGATCGCGAGCCTGGAGCCATCCCGGGTCGTGTCGAGGCGGGCGCGGACGAAGAGGGTCTCCTCATCCCACAAGAGAGGGACATCCCTCGAGGCCGCATCCGCCAAGAGGAGCGAGTCGGGCGCGAACGGCACCGGAGCCCCGTGGATCTCGACGGGGCCGTCGCCCGAGCGCGCGATCAGCGTCTGGCGGGCCGCCGCATCCCAGAACGGCATGCGCATGCCTCCGGGCGGCAGGTGGAGCTCCTCGATGATGTGCCTGCGCGCTTCTCCCGAAACGTTGACCAGGTACTGGGAGCCGATCGACCCGCGATAGGTCGAGAGAAAGAGCGCTCCGGCGAGGAGCACGAAGAGGATCGCGAAGACGAAGGGGACGATCCCGGCCAGCAGGTGGGACACGATCAGCCGCCTTCCGATCCGGCGGATCGAGAGATGGATGCGCGCCCCGGCGGCGGGCGCGGCCAGAAAGGCATAGAAGGCCGTCATGGCGCCGCAGATCAGCGAGAACCGCATGAGCTTCGGCATCAGGAGCGTTTCCTGCAGGGGAGTCCATGAGATAGCCACCGTCTGCAGCGGGATGTGGACGAGCGCGCTCACGGAGGCGATGGCGAGCCAACCGGCGGAGAGCGAGGAGCGCCAGCGGAAGGACCACAGCCAGGGGATGGCCAGGAGGGCCCACCAGCTTCCCCCTTCCCCTCCTGAGAAACCGGGCGCGCCGATCCCGACGATGAAGAGAACGGCCCAGACGATCGTCCGCCGCCCGCGGGGCCGCTCCCAGAGCGTGAGCCCGATGAAGGCGCGGAACAAGAGGACCGCGCCGAGCGAGCGTTCGCCGCGCGGGGCTGCGGGAATCTGTCGGGGCCCCCGCACGAGCCGGGCGAGCGCCTCAGATACGATCCAACCGCTCTAGGGCGCGCGTCGGTCCGCGGACCTCAACCTGACGAGCGAGACCGCCTGAGCGGCGATCGCCTCGCCCCCGCCGATCGCGTCGACTCCCTCGTTCGACTTGATCTTGACCGAGACTCCGCCTTCATCGATGCCGAGGGCGCGGGCGATCCCCGAGACCATCGCATCGCGGTGAGGAGCCAGTCTGGGCCGCTCGGCGATGACGACCGCATCGATGTTCTCGATGACGGCTCCGGAGTCCGCGAGAAGAGAGGAGACGCGAGAAAGGATCGCGGCCCCCGACACGCCCGCCCACTCGGGGGCGGTGTCCGGAAAGAGGCGGCCGATCTCCCCCAGGCCGGAGGCGCCGAGGAGAGCGTCGGCGATCGCGTGACAGAGAACATCGCCGTCGGAGTGGCCCGCGAGGCCCCGATCATGCGGGATCCGCGCTGTGCCCAGCATGAGGGGACGCCCCGCCTCGAGACGGTGCAGGTCGTAGCCGAGACCGACCCGCATGCGCTCGTCCGCGCCCATCACCTCATCTCGCGAGCGCGCAGCAGACGCTCGACGAAGAGCTTGTCCTCGGGAAACGTCACCTTGAGGTTCTCGAGATCGCCGGGCACGATCCGGATCCGATGGCCGGCGGCCTCGAGGAGCATCGCGTCGTCGGTCACGGCCCGCCCTTCCCGCGCGGCCCGAGCGTGCGATTCCCTGAGCGGGCCCAGGCGAAAGACCTGCGGCGTCTGAGCGCCCCAGATTCCCTCGCGGCTGACCGTCGCCGAGATCCACGACTCCTCGACCCGCTTCAGCGTCTCGCGCGCGGGGAGGGCGGGGAGCGCGCCCGCGGCGTCCGGGTAATCGGCCATCGCGCGCAGGCACCGCGAGATCAGAAACTGCGACACGAGGGGACGGGCCGCGTCGTGGATCAGAACGACCGTGGAGGGATCCTCGCGGAGGGAATCGGGCAGGGCTTCGATCCCGTGATGGGATGAGTCCTGGCGCCGCACGCCTCCCTCGATGAGCTTGACCCTCTCCGCGAGACCCATGGGTGCGAGCACGTCCGTCCGGCAGCGGTCGCGCGCCGCCTCCCCCGGGGCCAGCACCACGATCACCTCGCCGATCGAAGGATGCCGCGCGAAGGTCTCGAGCGACCAGCAGAGGAGAGGACGGCCGTGGATCGGGACGAACCCCTTCTGCGCCCCCGCTCCCAGCCGGCGGCCCAAACCCGCCGCGAGCAAGATGGCATGCCCCTTCACTCCATGCGTGTCCATCGCGGTCACCGGGACCTCCCTTCCCTCTGGAGCCCCGCGCCCAGGGCCTCCGCCACAGTCCTGACGCCGCGCAAGGTTATCCCATCCACGCGCGCCAGATCCGCACGATTCGCTTCCGGCAGCAAGACCTGTTTGTAGCCCAGGCGCGCAGCCTCGCCGATCCGGCGCTCCGGATGGGCCACCCGCCGGACCTCGCCCCCGAGCCCGACTTCCCCGACCACGACCATGTCGGGCCACGTGGGGAGGTCCCGCACGCTCGAGGCGATCGCGAGGAGCACGCCGAGATCGACGCCCGGCTCCTCCACGCGAAGCCCCCCTGCGACATTCACGAAGACATCGTGTCGGCCCGTCTCCACGCCTCCCCGCTTGGCGAGGACCGCGAGGAGGACCGCCAGGCGCTTGGCGTCATAGCCGATCGCGACCCTCTGCGGCGCCGCCCACTGGCACTCGTGAACGAGAGACTGTACCTCCATCAAGAGGGACCTGCTCCCCTCGAGGCTCGCGACAACGACTGAGCCGACCGCCCCCGCCGTCCTCTCGCTCAGGAAGACCTGGCTCGGGTTCGGAACCTCGCGCAGGCCGTCGTCCCTCATGTCGAAGACGCCGATCTCGTGCACTCCCCCGAAGCGGTTCTTGACGCTCCTCAAGATCCGGTAGTGCTGGTAGCGCTCCCCTTCCATATAGAGGACGGTGTCGACCATGTGTTCGAGCGTCCTCGGCCCCGCGAGGGTTCCCTCCTTCGTGACATGCCCGACGAGACAGACCGCCATGTCGCGCCGCTTCGCGAGCTGCATCAGGGAGAGGGCCGATTCCCGGACCTGCAGGAGCGACCCCGGCGCCGAGGGGACGGATGGAAGATAGGCCGACTGGATCGAGTCGATCACCAGGACCGCGGGGGCCGCGGACTCCACGACCTCCGCGATCCGCGAGAGATCCGCCTCCGCGCACAGAACGAGTTCGCCCGGCACCCCCTCCAGCCTCTCCGCCCGCAGGCGGACCTGTCCCTCCGATTCCTCGCCCGACGCATAGAGGGTGCGGACGCCGCGCGCGACAAGCGCGCCCGCGGCCTGAAGGAGGAGCGTGGACTTGCCGATGCCCGGGTCCCCCCCCAGGAGAACGACGGAACCGGGAACGATCCCTCCGCCCAGGACGCGATCCAGCTCGCCGATCCCCGTCGCCATGCGCGGCGCGGCCCCCAGGGGGATTTCGGAGAGGCGCTTCGCCCCGACGGCGCCGCCGATCCCGCCCGCCAGCGGACCGCCACGGCGCGTCTCATCCGTTGTCGGAGGCGTGTAGGCCGTGAGGGAGTTCCACTCGCCGCAGGAAGGGCAGCGGCCGTACCACTGGGAGTGGGAATCGCCGCATGCGCCGCAGAGAAAGACCTTCCGCGAGGGTTTGGGCTTTCCCGCCCCCCGCGCGCTCTCCGTGCGGCCCGCCACGATCCCGGCCTATCCCGCGAAGTACTCGTCCGTCCGCGTGTCGATCGGACGGAATCGCGTCAGCTCGGAGTCGAAGTAGAGCAGGACGGTGTCGATCGGCCCGTTGCGGTGCTTGCCGATGATGACCTCCGCGCGGCCGCGGAGCTCCTCTCGCCGCGCCTCCTTGGCATAGACCTCCTCGCGGAAGAGGAAGATCACCAGGTCGGCGTCCTGCTCGATCGCCCCCGATTCGCGGAGGTCGGCGAGAACCGGACGCTTGTCGTCGCGCCCCTCGACTGCGCGGGAGAGCTGCGAGAGGGCCATGACCGGGATTCCCAGCTCCTTCGCGAGCGCCTTCAGGGACCGCGAGATCGAGCTGATCTCCTGCTGGCGGTTCTCCACCTTGGCGAAGCCGCGCACGAGTTGCAGGTAGTCGACGATCAGGAGGCCGATGTTCTGCTCGCTCTTCAGACGCCGCGCCTTCGCGCGGATCTCCATGATCGAGGAGGCCGGCGTGTCGTCGATGAAGATCGGCGCCTGCGTCAGAATCCCCGCCGCCTGGATCAGGTTCCCCCACTCGTCCTCGTTGATGAATCCGGTCCGGAACCTGTGCGCGGGGATCTCGCTGCAGGAGGCGAGCAGACGCTGGACGAGCTGATCGCGCGACATTTCGAGCGAGAAGACGCCGACCGGGATCTTGAGCTCCGAGGCCGCGTGCTCGGCGACATTCAGGCAGAAGCTCGTCTTCCCCATCGAGGGCCGGCCCGCCACGATGATCAGATCGGACGGCTGGAACCCGGCGGTGAGGCGATCGAGATCCGAGTAGCCGCTCGGCACGCCCGTGATCGCCCTCTTCGTCTCGAAGGCCTGCTCGAGGACGGTGATCACGCGGGGCAGGAGCGCGCGGATGGCGATGAATCCCTTCTTCATGCGCGGATCGCTGACGGCGAAGATGAGCTGCTCGGCTTGATCTATCAGCTCCCCCGAGCTGCCGGCTCCTTCATAGGCCTTGCGAACGATCTCCGTCCCCGTGTGGATCAGCTCGCGCATGACGTACTTCTCGAGGACGAGATTGCAGTGGTGCTCGATGTGAGCGGCGGTGGCGACCGAGTCCTGCAGCGACGAGAGCGCGGCGGTCCCTCCCACGGCCTCCAGATGCCCGCGTCCGCGGAGCTCCTCGGCCAGGCCGATCAGGTCGATCGCGATCCCCCTCTCGTAGAGGGATGTCATCGCGTCGAAGACCTTCCGGTGGGCGTCCCTGTAGAAGCAATCGGGACCCAGGATCTCGACCGCGCGTCCGACGGCCTCCTTCTCGAGCAGCATCGCTCCTAGGACGGCCTGCTCCGCCTCCAGATTCTGCGGGGGGATCCTGACGCCCTGGGCGAACTCCTGCTGCGTCTCTTGCGCCAATTCAGACTCCTACTCCGCGTCGAGGCTCGCGCGGACCTTCTGGACATCCTCCCAGACCATCGGCTTGAGGCCCGGGTTGCGGAGCAAGGCCGCGGGGTGATAGGTGGGAATCACCTTGGCGCCCCTCCACGGGAAGATCTGCCCTCGGACCGCCTTCATCGGCTGGCTCTGCCCCGTGAGGAGCAGCGTCGAGTGCCGCCCCAGCGTGCAGATCACCTTCGGGCGGAGAAGCTCGAGCTGCCGCATCAGGAACGGGGAGCAGGTCACCACCTCATCGGGATGCGGGTCGCGGTTCCCTGGGGGTCGGCACTTCAGGACATTGCAGATGTAGACCTGGTCCCGCTTCAGGCCGATCGCGTCGATGATGCGGGTCAGCAGCTCGCCGGCCCTTCCGACGAAGGGAAGGCCCTGCCGGTCCTCTTCGGCGCCCGGGGCCTCTCCAACAAAGACCAAGGGGACGCTGGCCTCCCCCATGCCGAAGACGACCGCGTTGCGCCCCTCGTGCAGGGGGCAGCTCGTGCACTCCCGCGCATGCTCCGCGAGCGCATCGAGAGCCTCTTTCCACTGCGGCTCGCGTCCGGTCGCGGCCGGGGGCGGCCCCCACTTGGGGCGCGCGGCGCTTTCCTGCCGCGCCGCGCCGGATCTCCCCGCGGAAGATTGCGCCGGAGCCTGTCGCGGGGATTGAGGCATGAGGCGGGCGGGCGGGCGCGCGTAGCCGTGCGCGGGGCCCTGCGCGGGATGCTCTCCCGAGCCGGGGCCCGCGGCCGGCCGGCGTGTCGAGGCGGGCGCGCCGGCCGCGCTCCTCTCCAGAGCGTCTCGGAGCGCGCTTCCCAGAGCGGGATCGCACCAGTAGTGGATCCCGCCTCTGCGCTCCTGCTCCATCTGCATCCGGATCAGCGCGAGGATCCGCTCTTCTGCCCCTGATGTCGCCATCGATCGCTACTTGCCCTTCTTGCCCGCCGCGCCGCTGCCGGAGGGGCCGGAGCCTGCCCGCCGATCCCCTCTGCGCGCGGACGGCCCTTCGCCGCGGGACCTCAACTCCGCCACACGCATGAGAATCTCGCGCGCCACTTCCCGCTTCTCTGCCGGTCGACGCGCCTCCTCCCTCCCGTCCGGATGGAGGAAGACGACCTCGATGGTCTCTCCGCCGAACTCGCTCCCCGGCCGGAG
>VGJL01000033.1 GCA_016867495.1 Candidatus Eisenbacteria bacterium
TTGTCTGGTATCTGAATGTCGCGGCCCTGATCGTGCTCCTGATCGGCCTCGGCGTTCCCGAGTCCCAAGCGGTCGAACTCCCTGCCCAGCAGGGCTCGCCTGGAGGTGGATCCGACTGGCTTGTCGTCGATCCTCCCAGGGACGGTGGTGGCGGGGGAGGAGGCGAAGGCGGGGATCCTGACGAGGTAGTCGTCTACCGGATCGCGCCGAGCGGCCCCCCCACATCCCAGACCTTTGACGGGCAGGGCGCCGGATCGATCTCGATCAGGGGCGTTCGGGAGGCGGTCAGGATCAGGGCTCTCCTGTTCTGGACAGGGCTGGCGCGCTAGGCGCCTCCTGCGTGAATAGGTAGGGGATGGAATCGAGAGACGAAAAGCGGGGCGTAGCTCCGCGCATGCCCTCGACACAGGTCGGGGCGTCGGGGATCGATCAAGCGCTCACGCTGATCGACCTCGACATCGATCTCGGCGTGCACGGGCAAGCGCTCGAGCGAATCCTGGAAGCGAGGAGCGCGCGGCCTGCCCTCTGGCCTGAGGAGAGCTTCCTCCTGGACAGGCGTCAGGCGCTCTGTCTGGAGAGGCTCGGCAGGACCGATGAGGCCCGCATCGCGGCGAGGGCCGCTCTCGATGCGGCGCCGCCAGGCATTCCCCCGATCGAGCGCGTTCGATGCCTCCTGGTGGCCGGCAAGGCCGCTCTCGAGCTTGGCAACCTGCCGGCGGCCCGCGCTGACGCTACAGCGATGCTGGAGACTCTCGGAGAAGGCGCCACGGCGCTGGAGGCGGGCCTGACGAGGAACCTCCTGGGCGCGGTCGCCCTCCGCAGCGGGGAGCCGGATCTCGCGCGCGAGCATTTCGAGAAGGGGCTCGAGATCTTCAGGAAGCTCGGCGATCTGCACAACCTGGCCGGTTCGTACGTCAACCTGGGATCGATCCACAAGCTGCGCTGCGACTGGGAGAGGGCGGCCGAGCACTACCATGTCGCCTACTACCTCGGGACCACGCAGGGAGAGTACAGCCGCGTGGCCGGGGCGGCGCAGAACCTCGGGATCGTTTTCTCGAAGACGGGTCGCTACCAGGAGGCCCGTGTCTACATCGAGAGGGGACTCAAGCTCGCGATCGAGAGGGGCGACGCGGTTCGCCTGCTCCGCGCGCGGCTCGCGCTCGCCCGCATCGACCGGACGGAGCGACACACACATGGGGCCCGCAAGCTCCTTGCGGCCTGTCGGACCTCGACGCCCCTGGTCCTTCCGGAGAGAGAGCACTGTCTGCTCATCCTGGAAGAAGCCCGCCTCGATCTCGACGAGGCCGCGCCGCACAAGGCGCGATCTCTCGCGGGAGAGCTCCGCCTGCGTGTCGAGGCCATGGCCCCCCGCGGCGACCTCATGGTCGAGGCGCTTCTGCTCGAGGCCGACATCGCTTCGGGGCTCGGGGACTGGGGCGGCGCGTTGTCCATCGCGATGGAGGCGCTCGATCTGGCGAGGGCCGACCGTGACAGGGCGCAAGAGGAGCGAGCGAGCCTGAGACTCGCCCGCGCATGGGCCCGTTGCGGCAAGCTGGAGGATGCTCGGGGAACGCTGGCGGGCCTTGCCGAGAGGCATCGCTCCCGGTCGGAGTGGCCGGCGCTGGCATCGATCCTCCTGGCAGAGGGAGAGATCGCGATCGAGATGGCTCAGGATCCCGGTTCGGCCCTCGATCTATTCAAGGAGGCGGCGGAGATCTATCGGCGCTTGGGGCTGCCGAGGCCGGAAGCGCTGGCCGATGCGCGGCGCGCGGCCGCATTGATCGGGCTGTCCCGCCGGGACGAGGCGCTGGCCCTCGTCGAGATGCTCCATTCCTTCGAGGCGGGCGAGGAGCCGTTCCCCGCCCTCGATCGCGCCTTGGCGGATCTGACCGAGAGACTCCGCTCCGCCGATCAGAGCGACCTGGGTGGGCTCGACGGCCTGAAAGTCCACGAGAGGCTCGAGGAGATCCTCGCTTCGAAGGCCGAAACCTGGAGCAGGCTCCGCGAGATCCTGACCTTGATGAGCGAAGCCCTGGAAGTCGATGGCGCCCTGCTGGGCCGCGCGCGGGGCTCCGATCTCGAGATCCTGGCGTTTCACGGAATCGATCAGCTGAGCGGAAAGAAGGTCGTGACGGCGCAGGAGATCGGCCTGCCGGAGATCGCGCTCGACGGAGCCAGGCTCCATCTCGATCTCTCGGGCGGCGGCGCAGGCTCGGTCGGGAGCCGGCTGACCATCCCGATCGCGATCCGGGGGAGGCAGCACCTGCTGCATCTGTGGCGGCGTCCCGCGAAGGGGAGGGGGCCTCTCTCGCGCGGAGAGAGAAACTACGCACTGGTCCTTGCCGCCGAAGTCGGCAGGGCGCTGGAGATCGCGACGCCCGAGGGGGAGGCGCCGCAGCTCGAGCGGGGAATCGCGCTCGCCGACGTGATCACGCAGGATCCGGCCCTGCTGAAGATCCTGGAGCTGATTCGCAAGATCGGCGACACGGGGTTGTCCGTTCTTCTGCAGGGGGAGACGGGGACCGGGAAGAAGCTCCTGGCCAACGCGATCCACCGGGCGAGCGGGAGGAGGAACCGCCCGTTCGTCACAGTCGATTGCGCCGCCTTGCCGGAGACGCTCCTGGAGGCCGAGCTCTTCGGCTACCGGAAGGGAGCCTTCACGGGGGCGAGCCAGGACAGGTCCGGCCTTCTGGCCGAGGCGAGCGGCGGCACCGTGTTCCTGGACGAGATCGACAAGGCCGGTCTGACGGTTCAGCGCAGATTCCTGCACCTGCTCGACTCCGGCGAGATCCGGCCGGTCGGCTCGACGAGCTACCAGAGGCTCGATGTCAGGATCATCTGCGCGACGAGCAGCCCCGATCTGCGCACCGAGGTCGCTTCCGGGCTCTTCCTGAAGGATCTCTACTACAGGCTGAACGACATCTCGATCGAGATTCCCCCGCTGCGCGAGCGCATGGACGACGTCTTGCTCCTGGCGGGGTGCTTCATGGAGCTGTTCGCGGAGCAGACGGGGCGGAGGGTCCGAGGCATGACCGCGGCGTTTCGCCGCGCGCTGCTCGCGCACGATTGGCCTGGCAACGTCCGGGAGCTCGAGAAGGCGATCCGTCGGGCGGTGACGCTGGCGGACGATGATGTCCTGCTCACTCCGGATCTGCTGCCGCGCGAGGTGACCGAAGGGATCCAGGAGTCCGAGGAGGATCCCGGCGACGACCTCAAGAAACGGCTCGAGATCTTCGAACGAAGAGCCCTCGAACAGGCGCTCGACGCCTGCGATGGGAACAAGAGCAGGGCGGCCAGCCTACTCGGCCTATCCCGCAAGGGTCTCAAGGGGAAGCTCGCCCGCTACCGGATCGGGTCGCGCTTTCCCAAGAGCGGCTAATCCCCGCGCGAACCGCCTTGAGTCTCTTCTTGTCCCTTCCTTCGTTCCTGCGAGCGCCCCGCGCGGGCGCGGCCGTCCTGGGAGGCCCTGGCGTCAAGGCCTTGCGGAGGAGTGCGCCGCGGCCGCGATCATGAGCCTAGCGCAACTCCTGCGGCCCAGCCTCATCCGGCTGGATCTCCCCGCGAAGTCGAAGGATGATCTGATCCGCCAGGCGGTGTCGATCCTGGAGGCGGAGGGTCTGCTCGGCAGCTCCGAGGCCGTGACGGCCGCCCTTCTCGAGAGGGAGAAGGTGATGAGCACCGGGATCGGGGGCGGCGTCGCAATTCCTCATGCGCAGTGCCCCGGCGCGCAGGAGCTTGCGGTCTGTTTCGTTCGCGTGAGCGAGGATCTCGCCTTCGACTCGCTCGACGGGAAACCGGTGCGGCTCGTCTTCGTGATCGTCGGACCGGAAGAGAGGGGAGGGTTCATCAGGATTCTGGCGAGGATCTCACGGCTCCTCTACACGGGGGATCTGCAGAAGGCCCTCCTGGCCGCGCAGAGTCCCGAGGAGATCGTGGGGATCATCCGGGAGGAGGAGGAAAAGCTACGGATCTAGGATCCGGTCCATCGCTCGCGGCGCGCCCGGCGCGCGAAGCGCCCGGCAAGATCCGGCGGTGGGGTCCCGCGGCGATCTGGTTCGCGGCCATCCTGGCGATCTCCTCCGTTCCGCGGCTCGGCCCGCCGGCCGGCTGGACGGGCGCGGACAAGGCGGCGCACGTCGTGGAGTACGGCATCCTTGGGTACCTGCTCGCCCGCGCCGTCGGAACCGGGAGCGCCTGTCGGTGGTCGCTTATCCTCCTTCTGGGGGGCGCGGTCGGGGCCTGCGACGAGATCCGTCAATCGATGGTCCCGGGCCGCAATCCAAGCTGGACCGACTGGGGAGCGGATCTGCTCGGCAACGGCATGGGAGCGGCCGTGTTCGCGGCGCTGGATCTGAAGCGGGTTCACCCGCGCCATCCCGCGTCTGAGGGTGAGGGAAGGAAGTAGGGGGCGATGTCGACGATCGAGAATCTCGACGGCTGGAAGAGAACCCATTCCTGCGGCGAGCTGCGCCTGGCAGATGCCGGCCGGGAGGCCATCCTGGCCGGCTGGGTGCATCGCGTCCGAGATCACGGGGGGGTCTTCTTCCTGGACGTGCGCGACCGAGGAGGCGTGACTCAGGTCGTCTGCAGGCCCGGCGCCGCCAGCGAGAGCCTTCTCGAGAAGGCTCGTTCGCTGCGCGGGGAGTTCGTCGTCGCGGTCCGCGGAAAGGTCGGAACGCGTCCGGCCGACATGCGCAATCCCAACATGCCCACAGGCGAGATCGAGGTCGAGGCCTCGGAGATGAAGATCCTCAACACATCGGATGTCCCTCCCTTCGTGATCGGGGAGGAGGCCACGGCGGGGGAGGACCTGAGGCTCGAGTATCGCTATCTCGACCTGCGGTCGGCCCCGCTGCAGAGGACTCTCGGCCTGCGCCACAGAATCGCCTTCGAGACCAGGCGGTATCTGGACGAGAGGGGCTTCTGGGAGATCGAGACGCCGATGCTCGTCCGTCCCACGCCGGAGGGAGCGCGCGACTACCTCGTCCCCAGCCGGATCCACCCGGGCTGCTTCTACGCCCTGCCGCAGTCTCCCCAGCTCTACAAGCAGATCCTGATGGTCTCGGGCATGGACCGCTACTTCCAGATCGCGCGGTGTCTCCGCGACGAGGACCTGCGGGCCGACCGGCAACCGGAGCACACCCAGATCGACATCGAGATGAGCTTCATCGATGAGGAGGATGTCTACGGGCTGGTCGAGGGCCTGATGGCCCACGTCTTCGAGAAGTGCCTGGGCGCTATGGTCCGGCCGCCGTTCCAGCGTCTCTCGTACGAGGAGGCGATGGATCTCTACGGCACCGACAAGCCGGATCTCCGCTACGGGATGCGTCTCGTCGATCTCTCGGAGGCCGTTCGCGACTGCGACTATCGCGTGTTCCGTGAGGCGATCGAGACGGGGGGGCGCGTGAAGGGTCTCGTCCTGCCCGGCGCCGGCGCGCTCTCGCGCAGGGAGCAGGATGAGCTCGAGGCCGAGGCCAAGCTCCACGGCGCGAAGGGGCTCGGCCGGGTCCGCATCGTTGCCGGGGGCATCGACGGCGGCTTCGCGAAGTTCCTCGACGCGGCGGCGACCGCGAGGATCCTCTCCGCGATCGACGCGGCCGACGGGGATCTGCTCGTCGTGGTCGCCGATCAGCGCGCCGTCGCCAACCGCGCGCTCGGCGCCCTCCGTTCCAGGATCGGCAACCAGCGGATGGATCCCGAGACCCGCCGCCGCTGGCAGTTCCTCTGGGTCTGTCGATTCCCCCTCTTCGAGAGGGACCCGGAGACGGGCGCGATCGCGCCCGCCCACCACATGTTCACCATGCCGCTCGAGGAGGATCTCCCGCACCTCGCGACCGATCCTCTGGCGGTTCACGCCCGGCTCTACGATCTGGTCCTGAACGGCGTGGAGCTCGCGAGCGGCAGCATTCGGATCCATCGCAGGGACATCCAGGAGCAGGTGATGAACGTCATCGGGATCGACCCCGCCGAGGCCGACAGGAGGTTCGGATTCCTCCTGCGGGCCTTCCAGTTCGGGGCGCCTCCGCACGGCGGGATCGCCATCGGTCTGGACCGAGTCGTCATGCTCGCGGCCGGCAGACCCTCCCTGCGCGATACCATCGCGTTCCCGAAGACCACCAGCGCGTCCAGCCTGATGGACAAAGCGCCGGGGCCCGTGGATCCGAGAGACCTGAAAGGACTTCACATTCGGTTGGAGGATGAGTCTGCCCAGCAGGGAAGAGGCCCATCCTCCCCATGAGAGGCGAGGAAATGCAAGAGGAAGCGCGGATCGCGCTGTTCATGGACTTTGAGAACATCGCCCTTGGGCTCAGGGGCAAGAAGACAAAGACGTTCGACGTGCAGTTGATCCTGGAGAGGCTTCTCGAGAAGGGGCGCATCATCGTCAAGCGCGCCTACGCGGACTGGAGCCGCTACTCCGAGTACAGGAAGGACCTTCATGAGGCCGCGATCGAGCTGATCGAGATCCCGAGCCGACAACAGACGGGCAAGAACTCCGCCGACATCCGGCTCGTGGTCGACGCCCTCGATCTCTGCTACACGAAGGAGCACCTCGACACCTTCGTCGTCGTGTCTGGCGACAGCGACTTCTCGCCGCTCGTCTCCAAGCTCAAGGAAAACAACAAGAGGGTGATCGGAATCGGGCTTCGCGAGGCGACGAGCAACCTGCTCGCCGACAACTGCGACGAGTTCCTCTACTACGAAGAGCTGATCCGATCGACGGCTCGGACGGTGCAGGGAGTGGATCTCCCCTCCAAGAAGCAGGACGCGTTCAATCTCCTGCTGGATGCGATCGGGGCCCTCCTCCGCGAGAACAAGGAGGTCCTCTGGAGCTCGATGATCAAGGACACGATCAAGCGCAAGCGGCCGACCTTCAGCGAGAGCGCCCATGGATACCGGACCTTCAGCGAGCTGCTGGAGGACGCGGCGCGGCATGGGATCGTCGAGATCACGCGGGATATGCGCTCGGGCGGAACCTACGTGGTCACCGAGGTCCGTTTCAGTTAGGATAGTCGCAGCATGATGGCCCCGTGGGGGCGAGGGAGGAGTCGGATGCGAAGAGGTCGGGTAGTTCTTCCATTGGCCGTGCTCTGCGTCGCCGGCTGCGCGGCGACGAAGCCGTGCATGATCATCCCCGCGCAGATCGAGCTGGCTATGGACACGCGCAACTACGCCCAGCAAGCCTATGACGCGAAGAAGGCGGATCTCGATCGGTGGCTGCAGAACGTGGAGCAAAGCCGTTCGAAGCTGGCGCGTCTGATGGAGGACCGCGAGGAGCTGCTTCGGGAGACCGCGGCGGAGGGAGGCTCGGCGAAGGAAGGAAGCGCGGGGGGGAGCAAGTGATGCGCGGCGCGATGGTCCTTCTGGCCCTGATGATCGCCCTGGGTGGCTGTACGAGGCCGCCGCATCCGACCCGAGTGGTGGATGTCTCCAAGGGGCAGTACTACACCAATGACGAGATCAAGGGCCTCACGCAGGCCGAGCGCGATGAGTACTGCCGGTCTATCGACAAAGAGATCGGCCGCCATCACGACGACGCCGACCGCCTCCAGCGTGGCGCGGACTCCCTCGGGGCCGTCATCGACTCGTTGAAGGCCGTCAACGCCGGTCTCGTCAACCAGGTTCGGGATCTCGACAACGAGATCCGCCAGCTCCGCCTCGCCCGTCGTGCCGCAACGTCCTATCTCGTCAAGTCGGGCGAGACGCTTCAGTCGATCAGCGCGCAGGTCTACGGCAAGACCGAGCGCTGGAAAGAGATCTACGAAGCCAACAAGGATCTCATCAGCGACCCCGCGAAACCGCTCAAGCCGGGCATCCGCCTGACGATTCCAGCGATGTAGGGATGGCCGAGGAGATCCAGCAGGCCCTGTCGCTCGAGGGGGTGCAGCCGCTGCACCTCCTGGGACAGGCGGACGCCAACCTGAGGGCGATCGAGAAGCGCTTCGGGGTCGTGACCGTTCTCCGCAACGGGACGCTGACCGTGCGCGGCGAGAGTTCCGCCGTCACGGGAGCCGTCGAGGTGCTCCGGCACCTCGCCGAACGGGTGCGCGCCGGCCACGTCATCGGCGAGGAGGACCTCTCTTACATCTTCTCGATCCTCGAGGAAGAAGGCGCGGAGCTGGAGTCGGCGGCGCTCCCCGAGTCGGCCGTCGTCCTCTTCGGCGACAAGAAGGTCATCCGTGTCCGATCGTTCGGGCAGGCGCAGTACGTGGAGGCGATGCGGGGAAACGACATCGTCTTCGGGATCGGTCCGGCCGGGACGGGGAAGACCTACCTCGCCGTCGCGGTGGCGGTCCGCATGCTGCGCGAGAAGGCGGTCGATCGAATCGTGCTCGCCCGGCCCGCAGTGGAGGCAGGGGAGAGCCTGGGGTTCCTTCCGGGCGACCTCCAGGAGAAGGTCGATCCCTATCTCCGGCCCCTCTACGACGCGCTCCACGAGATGATCAGCTACGAGAAGCTCCAGCGCCTCCTTCAGCTCGGCGTCGTTGAGATCGCGCCCCTCGCCTACATGCGAGGCAGGACGCTGGGACGCTCCTTCGTCATCCTCGACGAGGCGCAGAACACGACGCTCGGCCAGATGAAGATGTTCCTCACGCGCCTCGGGCCTTTCTCGAAGGCTGCGATCACCGGGGACATCACGCAGATCGACCTTCCCGATCCGAGCGTTTCGGGTCTCGTGCGAATCCAGTCGATCCTCCAGGGTCTCGGGGGGGTCCGCTTCGTCTATCTGACGGAGCGGGATGTCGTGCGCCACCGTCTCGTGCGCGACATCATCCTCGCCTTCGACAAACACCAGGCGTCGCAGGATCTGCCACCGGGGAGATGACGACCCGACCGGCAGGCGGTGGAGAGCGGCCGTCCGTCTTCCGCAAGCTCAAGGACCTCCTGGCCAGGAAGATCTGGCTGGCCCGCGGGCTGATCCTCCTGCCGGTCCTCGCCGCGGGCATCGCCCTCTTCCCGCCGTCATTCGGGGAGGGTTCCCTCCGGATCGATGTGGGGGAGAGAGCCCCCCGGACCGTCATCGCGGACTTCGAGTTCCCGATCATGAAGGAGCCGGAGGCCTTGGAGACGGAGAGAGATCTCGCTGCGACGAGAAGCCCGATCGCGCTGGTGAGGGACGACAGCGTCTCGGCCCGCGTCTTCCATGACCTGGGCGCCTTCAGATCGATGATCCACCGCCTGCGAGGGGGCGCCCGGCAGAAGGCGGCCGCCGTCTCCGACATCGACCTCTCGCAGGAGTTGCTGGTCTGGCTGATGCTCACGAAGGACCCAGCGCCGCTCCTGGATCAGGCCGAGTCGCTTCTGCAGGAGACGCTCGCCGAAGGGCTGGTGGCGGAGGATGTGGAGGTCCTGCTCCTCGGGGGCGGAGAGGTGCGGGTCGAGGACTCGACAGGCCGGCGGCTGCTGCCTGCGGCGATCGTCCGGACGCCGGCCCGCTTGCGGGAGGCGGCGCGCAACCGAGCGCTGGCGAGGCAGATGGAGCCGGCCCCCTTCCAGGAGCTGGTCGATCGGATCGCTCGGCCGAATCTGCGCTACGATCCGGCGGAGACGGCCGAGATCCGGGAGGCCGCGCGCGATGCCGTCGATCCCGTGGAGAGCCGCGTCCTGCGCGGGGAGCGGATCGTCGAGGCGCGGGAGCGGATCACGCCGGAGATCAAGCGCAGGCTCAAGGCCTACGACCAGTGGCGGGACAGGCGCGAGCTGGGGACGCTCTGGGCGCGCGCCGCGGGCTGGCTCGGGAGGTTGATCCTCCTGCTGGTTGCGGTGGGGGCCTTCGCGGTCTATCTCAAGTTTCTGCGGGTCGATCTCTACGAGAGCCTGACCGATCTCGCTCTCCTCTCTCTGACCGCGTCGATCGTCCTCGGGTTGTCTTCCCTCTTCCTGCACGTGCTCGGACTGCCGGCCCTGATGGCGCCGGTCGCGGCGGCCGCCATCCTCGTCAGCATGCTCTTCGACGAGCGGCTCGCCCTGGTCGTCGCGCTCGGGCTCACGGGGCTGGTCGGGCTGATCGCCGAGACCGGCGCTCCCGTCATGGCGGTGCTCGGGGTGGGAGGAGTGCTTGCGGTCTTCTGCGTGCGCGGCCTTCGCCACCAGCGCCAGTTCTATCGTCTGATCCTCTTCGTTCCGGCGGCGCACCTGGTCACGCTCCTTGGCCTGGCCCTCGCGCAGGGGCAGCCGCTGCATGAGCTGCTGCGCGATGCGATCGCCGCGGCGACGAATCCCATCCTCGCAGCCGGCCTGGCGGTCTTCGTGATCCCTCTGGCGGAGCATCTCTTCCGGAAGTGCTCCGACATCACGCTCCTGGAGCTCTCTGACCTGAACAGGCCGCTGCTGAGGAGACTGATGGTCGAGGCGCCGGGCACCTACCACCACTCCCTCATGGTGGGAACCTTGGCCGAGACCGCCGCCCGCGTCTGCGGGGGGAATCCGCTCCTCTCCCGCGTCATCGGCTACTACCACGACATCGGAAAGGTGACCAAGCCGGACTACTTCATGGAGAACATCGCGGCGGGGAGGAAGAACCCGCACGACCGCCTCAGCCCGTCGATGAGCCGCCTCATCCTCGAGTCGCACGTGCGCGAGGGGGCGAGCCTCGCCCTGCGGGAGCGTCTTCCCCAGGTCGTGGTGGAGGGTATCCGCCGGCATCACGGCACCTCGCTCATGGTCTTCTTCTGGCACAAGGCGAGACGGCAGGACGCGCAGGCCCGGGAGGAGGAGTACCGCTACCCCGGCCCCCGCCCGAACTCGAGGGAGGCCGCCCTCGTTCTCCTCGCCGATCAGATCGACGCCGCCTCACGCGCCCTGGAGGACCCCACTCCGAGCCGGATCAAGGGAGTGGTCCTCAAGGTGCTCGAGACGCGCCTGGCGGAGGGGGATCTTGACGACAGCGAGCTGACGCTGAGCGATCTGGCCAGGATCCGGGACGCCTTCGTCCCGATCCTCTCGGCGTTCTTCCACACGAGGACGGCCTACCAAGCTCTGGAGGAGGATGAGAAGAACCAGACGGCTGTCAGGGATCGCGAATCGTCAACGAAGGGCACGGCCCCGTAGGACGGCCATCGAGGCCCTTCTCGACCACGTGCTCGCCGCGGAAGGGAACCGGCGAGGCGTCGAGATCGCGATGCTCGGCCTTCGGACCATGCGCGACCTTCACCGCGTCTGGCTCGGCGACGACGCGCCGACCGACGTTCTCTCATTCCCCTGCGGATCCCCGCCTCCCGGTGTGCCGATCGATGCGGCTCCGCTCGGGGAGGTCGTCATTTGCGTCCCCTTCTGCGAACAGTCGGCCGGGGAGCGCGGCATTCCCCTTCATGAGGAGATCGCAAGGGTCATGATCCACGGAACGCTCCACCTTCTCGGCTACGATCATGTCACCGCCGAACAGGCGAGGCGGATGCGACCGCGGGAAGCCCGCTATCACAGATGGTACCGGCTGAGCGGGCTGGAGGTGACGCGGTGAGCTTGGGCGCCTTGACGGTCGCTCTGTGCCTGATCTCAGCCCTCATGGCGGCTCTGCTCCTCGTGAGAGGCTTGAGCCCCTTCGCCAAGCGGCTGCGGGTCGCCCTGCACTTCCTCTCCATGGTCGGCTTCTGCTGCGCCGGGTGGTTGCTGGCGCGGGCGGGACACGAGTGGGGGGGGCTCGGCGTCGTCGCTTTCGCTTTCGTCTGGACAGGCCTCTTCTGGGTCCTGTCGATCAGATGGCGCCTGGTTCGCCGCCCGCCACGCGCGAGACTCGCAACGGCGGTCCGGACGGATCCCGCCCCCAAGGAAGGGGGCGACGCGGGGAGGGAGACGCTCGAGCCCGAGAACGAGGCAGTGCTCGCGAGATTGCTGGGAATGGCGCGAGTCAAGGTCTCGGATATCGCGACCCCCCGCGAGGAGATCGTATTCGCCGACTGCGCCACCGGGGCGGCGGGAGCCCTCGATCGGATGCGGGAAAGCGGCCACCTCAGGATCCCGATGGTGGACGGCTCGCTCGACAGAGTCGTCGGAATCGTCCACGCCAAGGACATCGTCTCCCACGCGGTCGGCCGGAAGCCGAGTCCGCCGTTGAAGAGCCTGATGCGCCGCCCCCTCTTCGTCACGTCGGATCGCCCCGTGAGCGGACTCCTCGAGACCTTTCGGTCGCAGAGAAGCCACCTGGCCATCGTGGTTGACGTCTACGGTCGCACCCTGGGCGTGGTGACGCGGGGCGATCTGTTCCGGCATCTGACAGGGGGGGCGAGGCCCGCGTGAACTTTCTCTTGAAGGCGCTGCCCCTTGCCGCGCTCGGCTTGGTCTTCGTCGCCTCCGCGGCGAGCCGCGGGCCGATACGGATCCACAGGAGGCCGAAGGCGGTCCACAGCGACGAGATGGCGAGGATCGTGCACAGGGGCCTCGTCCTCCATGTCTGCCTCCTTGCCGCATGTTGCGCAGCCGTGCTCGCCGCCCCCTGGCTCCCGCCAAGGCTCTTCGTCCTGTTCCTGCTGGGGCTTCTCGCCGCGAGGCTGGTCGGCTACTGGATCGGCAGCCGCTGGAGCCGGGCGCTCCATCCTTTCGGCCTCCTTCTCGCGCCGGTGGACGGCGCGGCGCTCCTGATCGATTGGGCCCTGACGCTGCTGTTTTCAGGGAGGGATGCCGGCGCGCCCGCGGCGGCGGAGCGGATCGACCCTCTCCATCAGGTGCTCCTCCTGGAAAAAAGAACCGTCGAGCAAGTCATGATCCCGCGCAGCGAGATCGTCTGGCTTCCCGCCCACGCGGTCCTTGACGAGTTCGTTCCCGCCGTGCGCCGCCGGCCCCACTCCCGCTACCCGGTTCTCGAGGGCGACTTCGAGCAGCCGATCGGAATTCTCCTGCTGCGCGATCTGCTGCGTCCCCATGCTTCCCAGAAAAAGGCGGGCGATCTCGCGAGGCCGGTCGTCGTGGTTCCCGAGACGATCGGGTGCGATGATCTGCTCCAAAGGATGCGGGCCGACCGCATCGACATCGCCATGGTCGTGGACGAGTTCGGGGCGATGGCCGGACTGGTGACCCTCGAGGACGTGCTCGAGCTTCTCGTCGGCGAACTGGAAGGCGAGCATGAGGTGGTTCCTGTTCGCTATCGCAGGATGGAAGACGGCGCCTATGTTGTCGCCGGCTCGCTCCGAATCGACGAGTTCGAGGATCTCTTCGGCGTTCCTCTCCCCGAGGGGGACTACGAGACGCTCGCGGGGCTCTTCTTGAGCCGTTCCGCGAGGATCCCGGGCGTGGGCGAGAAGCTCGATCTGGGGGCCGTGCGGCTGGAGGTCGCGAGCGCGACGGAGCGGAGGATACGATCCCTCCGGCTGACGATCAGGCCGGGCGGCGAGGAATCGGAAGCGGCTTCCCGGTCGTAGAGGCCGCGGCTACTGGCGGAAGCCCAGAGCCTCCATCCGGCGCACATCCCCGACGATCCTCCCCAGCTCTCCCGGGTCGACGCACTGCTGGCCGTCGCTCCACGCGTTCTCCGGATGCATGTGCGTCTCGATCAGCAGGCCGTCGGCGCCCGCGGCGACCGCGGCGAGCGAGACCGCGTGGACCAGCGCCCGATCCCCCGTCGCGTGGGATGGATCGAAGACCACGGGCAGATTCGTCTCCCTCTTGAGGACGGGAATCGTCCCGAGGTCAGGCGTGTAGCGGAGGAATCGGTCCGTTTCGTAGGCTCGCACGCCCCTGAGACAGAGGACCAGATCGGGGTTGCCGTTGAGCGCGAGATACTCGGCCGCCAGAAGGAACTCCTCCGTCGTGGCGGCCTCGCCCCGCTTCAAGAGCACCGGGATCCCGCGTTCTCCCGTCCGCCGGGCCACCTCTTCCAGGAATCCGTACGACTTCATGTTCCGGGAGCCGACCTGGAGCATGTCGGCGTTCAGGAGCACTTCCTCGAGAACCGTGCGCTCCTCCTGGATCCCCCCGGGACCGGCGTGGCGGTGGATCCCGGTCGCTTCCGTGACGATCGGCATGCCGGTGCGGCGGCGGGCCTCGACGAGACAGCGCACCCCTTCCCGGCCGAGTCCCTGGAAGGAGTACGGAGAAGTCCTCGGCTTGTAGGCGCCGCCTCGAAGGACTTCGGCGCCGGCGGATCTGCAGGCCTCCGCGAGGGGGAGCAGCATCTCCATTCCCTCGACGGAGCAGGGACCGGCCATGATCACCACCCTGCCGCCGCCGATCTCCACCCCTCCCACGCGGACGACCCGCCGATCGCCCTCGTGCGCGCGGGCGACAAGTCTGTAGGAGGGCGTGACGCGCGCGGTCCGCTCGACCCAGGGGAGTTCGCGGAAGGTGCCCTCGTCGATGGACGTCGCGTCCCCGATCGCGCGGACGATCGACCCTTGAGACGTCGAGTGGACTTCGGGACGGCATCCCGCCGCCGTGACCCGCTTCACGACCTCGGCCAGTTGCTCGTCCGTGTGACCCTGACGCAGCCAGATGATCATGGCGGTCGCGAGATCCCTCCCCATCCTCCCGTGCGGGTGTATGCTCGTCTCGTGAAGAAGTCTCCTCGATCCGAGCGTGCGCCGCGCGCGCGGGGCGCCGGTCCGCCCCAAGAAGATGGAGTGTACCGCGAGCGGGGCCGTAGCGCCCCAACGGAGTGCGCATCACATAACATATTGTGGTATAATCCGATACGAGATCAGTGGGATGGGCCTCCTCTGAGGGGGCGGAGTCGCCGGCCCCGCTGGATTGCGTCGCGCGGCGCCCCGGGCGGGATGCATGCGCGGCGGGTGGCCCGCGTGATCCGCGCGCTTCTCTCGCGCGCGCGAGGGAGAGGGGAATGGCCCTCGTCCGGGTAGAGGGGATCGTTCTGCGCAACCTCCGCTTCGGCGACACGAGCCGGGTGGTCACGATCCTCTCCCGCGAGCTGGGGAAGTGGAGCGGGGTCGCGAAGGGCGCGCGCGATCCGAAGGGGAGGATCGGCGCGGCGCTCGAGATCCTGAATCTCTCCTCCATCATCGCCTACCACAAGCACGGCAGGGATCTGCAGATGATCGCCGACGCGTCGCTCGAGCGGGAGCATCGGGCGCTGCTCGAGCAGAGCGCGCGCTATCATCACGGATGCGCGGTCACGGAGTTCCTCGATTCGGTTCTCGAGGAAGATTCGCCGGTCCCGGAGGTGTTCGATCTCGCGCTCCGCGTTCTGCGGTTGCTCGAGGAGGCGCCCGAGGAGAGGCTATCCTACCTGCTTCGCGCCTTTCAGCTGCGGGCGGCCTCGCTTCTCGGCTACTCGCCCCGTCTGGAGTTCTGCGGGATCTGCGGCGCGGCGGGCGGGAGCTGCTTCGGCGTCGCGGAGGGATCGATCCTCTGCGTCAGGTGCGCGGAGCGGACTCCGGGCTCGATCGATCTCCTCCCCGAGAGCCTGCGGCTGCTCGCCAAGCTAGGCGCCGGCAAGCTGCCCCGCGCCCCGAGCGACGAGGCCTGCGCTCAGCTCGGGAGGATCGTCGAATCGTTCCTCTCCTTTCATCTCGAGCGCTATCGGGGGCTCCGTTCCCTCCGCGGCCTGGAAGCCGCCGAACGGCTGCGCGCGGGCCGGCCGGTCGGTTCGAGCGAGGCCCGAGGGGGAGAGTCCCCGTAAACCGGGCTCAGGGATCGCGAGCCGGACGTCCCAGCCGACTCGCCGGCGGAGAATCCTCTTGGGACTCGCGTGGAATCGTGATACGTTCCGCTGCGGCCCGGCATGGGGAGGTTCTGAGGACCCTTGGCGATCGAGAGCGCAAGAGCTGGCGGGGGGATCTGCGAAGACGGATATGCCTGACGGCGTGATCGAGACATGTCGCCTGGAGCGCCGGGCGCAGTTGCCGCCTTCCGTGGCTCGACGGAAGGCTTTTTTGTGGGCGCCCGGCCGGAAGGAGGCGTGAATGAACCTGAGGCGCAAGGCGGTGATCGCGGACGCTGAGGAGGTGCGCCGGGCGATTCTTCGGATCGCCCATGAGATCGTCGAGCGAAACAAGGGGGTGGACGACCTCGCGCTCGTCGGAGTGCGGCGGCGCGGCGTCCCGCTGGCGGTGAGGATCCAGGAGGCGATCCGGTCGATCGAGGGCGTGGAGGTCCCGATCGGAATCGTGGACATCACCCTCTACCGCGACGACCTGCGCACCATCTCTCCTCAGCCCCTCGTCCACGCGACCGAGTTCTCGTTCGGCGTCGAGGATCGCACGCTCATCCTCGTGGACGATGTCCTCTTCACAGGTCGGACCGTCCGCGCGGCGATCGAGGCCATCATGGACTACGGCCGGCCGCGCTCCATACAGCTCGCCGTCCTCGTCGACCGAGGGCACCGCGAGCTGCCGATCCGGGCCGACTATGTCGGCAAGAACTCCCCGACATCCCGCAAGGAGATCGTCCGCGTCCTCGTTCGCGAGGAGGACGGGGAGGACGCCGTCGTGATCGAGGAGACCGAGGAGGGCAAGCAATGAGCTTCAACCGTACCCACCTCCTTGGCCTGGAGGACCTGACCAAGGAGGAGATCCTGGAGGTGCTCGACACCGCCCGCTCCTTCCGGCCGGTCCTGGATCGGCCCATCAAGAGGGTCCCCGCGCTCCAGGGGGTCACCGCCTGCAACGCCTTCTTCGAGCCGTCGACCCGCACCCGGCTCTCCTTCGAGCTGGCGGAGAAGAGGCTCTCCGCCGACTCGATCAACTTCGCCACGGCCGGAAGCTCCGTATCCAAGGGAGAGACGCTGCGCGACACGATGCTCAACATCCAGGCGATGCGCGTGGACATCGTGGTCATCCGCCACTCCTCTTCCGGGGCCCCGCACTTCCTGGCGCGCAACATCGATGCCCGCGTGATCAACGCGGGCGACGGATACCACGAGCACCCCACGCAGGGGCTTCTCGACCTGTTCACCATGAGGGAGGCCATGGGGAAGCTCGAGGGATTGCGGGTCACGATTGTCGGCGACATCGCGCACAGCCGCGTCGCGCGCTCCAATCTCTGGGGACTGCGATCCGTGGGGGCGCACGTCACCCTGGTCGGGCCGACCACCCTGATGCCCGTCGAGATCGAGCGGACCGGGGCGCGGGTCTGCAACCGGATCGATGAGGCGCTGGAGGGCGCGCAGGTCGTCAACGTCCTGCGGCTGCAGCTCGAGAGGATGACGAGCGGTTTCCTGCCGACGCTCCGCGAATACGCCCAGCGATGGGGGGTCACTCGCGAGCGCCTCAAGCGTTGCGCGACAGGGGTGCGGGTCATGCATCCGGGCCCGATGAACCGAGGAGTCGAGATCTCTTCCGATCTCGCCGACGGACCCGAGTCGGTCATTCTGGATCAGGTGACCAATGGGGTGGCCGTGCGGATGGCCGTCCTCTACTTGGTGCGCGGGGGGACGAGGGACGGGCGGGGGGGCATCGTTCCGCCTCCCCAGGAGGGAGTGCCGGTATGAGCGGCCCGCTGGATCGCGAGCGTTTCGTCCTGAGGGGCGTGAGGCTGATCGACCCCGAGTCGGGGACCGACGCGCGCCGGGACGTGTTGATCGGGAGCGGGGTCGTCGAGGGTGTGGAACCATCGCTTCCTGCCGGTGTGGATGCGCGGGAGTACAAGGCCGACCGATGGATCCTCGCTCCCGGGCTGCAGGACATGCATGTCCACTTAAGGGAGCCCGGGGGGGAGGATGCCGAGACGATCGCCTCCGGCGCCCTGGCCGCGGCGCGGGGAGGGTTCACGCGCGTCCTCACGATGCCGAACACGACGCCTCCCATCGATGACCGGAGCGCGGTGGAGCTCATCTTGCGGAGGGGACGCGAGGCGTGCGGGACCGGGGTGAGTCCCGCCGGGGCGATCACGAAGGGGTTGGGCGGCAAGGAGCTGACCGAGATGATCGAGATGCGCGAGGCCGGGGCGATCGCGGTCACCGACGACGGCAGGCCGGTCGAGTCGTCCGACCTGATGCGCATGGCGATGGAATACGCGATCGATGCCGAGATGCTGGTCATCTCTCACTGCGAGGACCGGTCGCTGCAGGGGGCCGGCGTCATGCACGAGGGATACTGGTCGACCGTTCTCGGGCTTCCGGGAATCCCCGCCGCCGCGGAGACGGTCGCCATCGCTCGGGATATCGCCCTCTGCCGTTTGACGGGATCCCGCCTGCACGTCGCGCATGTCAGCACCGCCGGGGGGGTCGATCTGATCCGGCGGGCGAAGGCCGAGGGGCTTCCCGTGACGGCCGAGACCGCCCCCCACTACCTCGCCCTGACCGATGAGGCCGTCAAGAGCTACGACGGATGCTTCAAGATGAACCCGCCCCTGCGCGGCGAAAAGGACCGCACGACCCTGAAGGACGGGCTTCGTGACGGAACGATCGATGTCATCGCCACCGACCACGCGCCGCATCCGGCCGAGAGGAAGGAAGTCGAGTTCGACCGCGCCCCCTTCGGGGTGATCGGCCTCGAGACCTCGCTGCAGGTCTGCATCGCGGAGCTGGTGGAGCCGGGCATCCTCGACTGGTCGGGCCTCGTTCACGCGATGTCGAGCCGTCCGGCGTCGATTCTGGGATGGGGCGGGGGTCGCCTGACGCTAGGCCGCCCGGCGGACATCACGCTGATCGACCCCTCGGCGATCGTGACTGTGCGCGCGGAGGAGTTCGCCTCCCTTTCGAGGAACTGCCCCTTCATCGGGCGCACGTTGCGGGGCAAGGTCCTGATGACGATGGCGGAAGGCCGCATGACTCACCTGGAGGCCGGGTGGCTCGGATGATCGCGGGCGTCGCGCGGCTGCTGAGGCGTCGCGGCGCGCTGGTTCTGCCTCTTCCCCTCCTTCTTCTTGCCTGCGCCTATTACAACACCTTCTACATCGCGAAGAAGAGCTTCCGCGCGGCCGAGGAGTCCGTCGCGAAGAGCCAGACCGACAAGCTCCCGTCCGATGCCTCGGGCAACTACGACATGGCCATCAAGCAGTCCAGGAAGGTCCTGAAGCGCCACTCGGGAAGCCGCTGGGTCGATGATGCGATCTACCTGATGGGCGCGAGCTACTATGGCAAGGGGGACTACGACAGCGCCCTCGCCTCCTTCGGGCAGTTGAACGCGCTCTTCCCCGAATCGGAGTTCCGAGCGGACGCGCTCTTCCTGAGCGGCATGAGCCGGACGAAGCGGCGCGAGTACGACCTGGCGACCGCGATGTTCGACTCGGTCCTCTCGGCCTTCCCGCGCTACAAGAGGCGTGACGAGATTCTCTTTGCCATGGCGGGGACAGAGGCGAGCCGCCGCGACTTCGCCGCCGCGGTCCGGCGCTATCGCGCCGTGGCGCGGGAGTTCCCCAAGGGCCGTTTCGCCGACCGAGCGCTCATGCGGGTCGGAGAGATCCAGTTCGAGGCGGGACGCTACGATTCCGCCTACGCCGCCCTCGACGCATTGCTCGGTGCCACGAGGGACGAGAAGGCGAAGATCGAGGCGGCGATCGCGCAGGGCCGCGTTCTCCTGAAGCTCAAGCGGCCCGAGGAAGCCCTCGAGCTCCTGAAGGAGACCGAACCGGCGGAAGCCGCCGGCCTGGAGGGCGACCGGTCCACGGGCGCCTCGCAGGCGGAGCAGCCGCCGATCCGGGCCGACCTCGCGGACGATCTCGCGCGCCTGCGATTGGGCCAGGCGGCCGCCATGAACGAGATGGGACGACACCGTGAGGCGATCGAGGCGCTCGAGAAGATCGTGACCCGCTTCGCATCGAGCAGCTACGCTGCCGAAGCCCAGTTCCAGATCGGCTACACGTACGAGACCCGGATGGACTCCCTCGCGTCGGCGCGCGCGGCCTACGAGAAAGTGAGCCAGCTGGCCGGTCGATCGGTCTTCAAAGACCAGGCGCCGCAGCGGGCGAAGGCGATCCAGGCGCAGATGGAGATGGAGGGGAAGGCGGGCTCCGGCGACGCCGAGGCCGAGGAGCGGGCGGCCGCGGCGCTCCGCGTCGCAGAGATCCTCTACCTCGACAGGGAACTCGCGGACGAGGCGCTCCTGAAGTACTCCGAGGTGGAGAGGGACTTCCCCGAAAGCCGGTTCGCTCCGCGCGCCGCCTATGCCCGCGCCTACATCAAGTGGAAGGTGGCGGGGGATAGCCTGGGGGCCCACGAGGATCTCCGGGTCCTCGTCCACCGCTATCCAGCCTCGACACAGGCCCGCGGCGCGATCGCCTTGCTCGCCGCCCACGGCGCCGACACATCCGGTCTGCGTCTGCTTCTCACGGCCGTCGTTCCCGAGTCGACCGCCGCCGGAGCGGACACGACGGGGATCCCGCCGGACACGACTGCTGCGGCCCCCGACTCGATCGGCGCCGGAAGCGCTCCGCCTTCGATGCCGGCCGACCGGCCAAGCGAGCCCGACTCCGTTCGCGGGATCTCGCCTGGAGAAGATCCCGCCCTGCCCGATGGAGTGCCCGACAGCGTGCGAGACTCCGGAACGGATGCCCCCGTGCGGGAGCGTCCCAGGAGATCCGAGAGGGCGGCGCCGGGGAAGCCGCGTTGAGCGGGGCCGCACCGAGAAGCGTGGATGCGCGGGTCGGCGCGATCCGTCGAGTCGGAGCCGCGGGCACATGGATCGATCTTGAGATGCCGGGCCGGTTCGAAGCGCCGAGGGCGGGCCAGTTCGTCCAGCTCGCATGCCAGCCGCCCGGTCTCTTTCGTCTGCGGCGGCCCTTCAGCATCTGCGCCTGGAGGCTCGGGCCCGAGGGCTCCACTCTGGGGATCCTCTTCTCTGTCGTGGGCGAGGGGAGCCGGTGGCTCGACCAGCGCAAGCCGGGAGAGACCGTCGATGTCCTGGGCCCCCTCGGCCGGCCCTTCCGCCCGATTCCGGGCCGCGTCCCCGTCCTCGTCGCTGGAGGAAGAGGAATCGCGCCCCTCATCTTCCTTGCCGACCAGGCGGGAGAAGCCCTGCCCGACGGTATCCTCCTCTACGGGGCCCGCGACCGATCCGCCATCTTTCCAGCGGAGGGCTGTCCCTATCCCGTCTATCGGGCGACCCTCGATGGCTCGATCGGACATAGAGGAACCGTCCTCGATCTACTGCGCGATCTTCTCGGCCACGGCGCCGTGAGGCCGGAGGCCTCGGCCCTCTACGCCTGCGGTCCCCTCCCGATGCTCACGGCCCTCGCGCGGATCGCCCTCGACCACGCAATGCCGGCGCAGGTGAGCGTCGAAACGCTCT
>VGJL01000034.1 GCA_016867495.1 Candidatus Eisenbacteria bacterium
GCCCTCCTTTGCCGGCGCCGTCGGCGACTACGAGATCCGCGCGAGCCTCGATCGCGACACGGCCATCCAGGGAGAGCCGGTCACCTGGATCGTGGAGATCGTCGGCGAGGGAAACATCGCCGCCCTCGAGGGCCCCCGCTTTCCGGAAGTCGTCGGCTGCCGGGGTTATGAGGCCGGGAGCGAGGCCGAGACGACGCGCGGCAACGATCGGATCGGCGGGCGCAAGCGCTTCTCACGCGTGCTCGTTCCCGAGATCGCGGGCTCGCTCAGTCTTCCATCGATCGAGTGGGCCTACTTCGATCCGAAAGAGGAGCGCTACCGCGTCGTGGAGACCTCGGGGAGAACCGTTCGAGTCGAGCCCGCGAAGGCCGGGACAGGGGACCTCTCGACCGAGCGCCTCGGAGGGGCGATCAGGGGTTCTCGAACGAGGACCAGGCTGACCCCACTCTCCGCGGAGCGACCCTGGACCCGCCCGGGCTTCTGGCTCTTGCAGGCGATCCCAGTGGCCGGTCTCGCAGGATCCCTCGCGCTGCGCCGCAGGCGGGAGGAGCGGAGGCGCGATCCGGAAGGCTTCCGCATGAGGCGCGCTCCGCGGCGCCTGAGGGAGGCCCTCCGCTCCGTCGCCGCCGAAACGGAGGATCCCTGGGGCATGCTGGCGCGTTCGCTCGAGAGCTACCTGGCCGATCGCTATGGCGCGGAGGTCAGAGGAATGACCCGCGAGAGTCTCGGCGCGCATCTCGTCTCCAGAGGCGCTCCTTCCGAGATCGCCCAGCGGCTCAGCGCCCTCCTGGCCCGGGCTGACTCCCTTCGCTACACGCCGGCGACGGATCAGGCGGCCGCCGGAATCCATGAAGCCGTTCGAGAGGTCCTCGAGTGTGCCGCGCGCCTGGGCCGGAGGGACCGTGGCTGAGCGCGGAAGAGGCCGACCTGCGGGTGGCGGACGCCGGCTTCGGCCGCTCTTGGCGGCGACCCTTCTCCTGGCTCTCTCTGGATGGACCGGGAGCGGTGCCGCCTCGCGCGGCGAGGCGGACCGCCTCTTCCGCGAAGCGGCGAAGCAGTACGAGGAGCAGCGATTCGCGCAGTCGCTCGAGACCTATCGCGGCGTGCTGGCCGCGGGCTACGCTTCCCCTGAACTCCTCCTGAATCTCGGCAACGCCTCATACAGGGCCGGCGAGCCCGGATGGGCAGTCTACTACTATGAGCTGGCCAGACGCCGCTCCCCCTCGGATCCTGACATAGCGAGCAACATCCGCTTGGCGCAGAGGGCCGCCCTGGGCGCGGAACCGGTCATGGAGGGCTCGGCCTTGCTGGACTTGCTGGGCCGCGCGCAGAACCGTTTGACGGCGCGTCAGACGGTCTGGGTCGGCGCGGGGCTCCTCTGGATCGCGATGACCCTCCTCGCCGTCTCATGGCACTGGACGCCGGTGGGGCGCCGGCGGCTCCTGCCGGCGGCCGCGCTGATCGCGGCGTCGCTCGGAGCGCTTCTCCTGGCCACGAAGATCGCGCAAGTGTCCTTCGCTCCCGACGCCCTTGTGGTTGAGGCGGCCTCCGCGCGCGCGGAGCCGTCGGATGACGCCACCGTCGAGTTCCGCCTTCCCGCCGGAAGCCCCGTGCAGCTCGCCCGGCGGGCGCCCGGATGGCAGGAGGTTGTTCTGTCGAAGAGCCTGCGCGGCTGGGTTCGCTACGAGGAAGTCGCCGACTTCGCCCGCCCGCGTTGATCGGTCGCGGACGGCGGGCCTTGGAGGCCGGACTTGCCGGGGAGCGCGGCGTCTGGTAGGTTGTCGTGAGACTTGATGGGATGCGCGCGAGGGTGCCTCGAAACCCCTCCATACCGGTAGAGGTGTGATGGCCGAACCGTCCAGGATTCTCAACTACGTCGATGAGCGTTTCTTCGTCCGCGATCTCCGGGCGAAGTCCAAGGATGGCGTCCTCAAGGAGCTTGCCGAGTATCTTTCCCAGGACAAGGATGTGCGGGACGCGACCCTCGTGCTCGAGATGCTCCGCAAGCGCGAGAGCCTCGGATCGACGGCGATCGGCAGCGGCGTGGCGATTCCGCACGGGCGGACCCTCGCGATCGCGAGTATCAAGGTCCTCTTCGCCAGGCACCAGAAGGGGATCGATTTCGAGTCGCCCGACGGGGCTCCCGTTCACCTCTTCTTCGCAATCGTTGCCCCCCCGCAGGACCGCAACAACGAGTACCTCCCGCTCCTGGGGACGATCGCCGAGCTCGTCAAGGAGAAGAAGGTGCGCGGGATGCTGATGAAGGCGGCGACGTTCGCCGATCTGCGCCAGATCCTCGAGGGATGGGGCGATGAGTGACGGCAGGACTCTCGAGCGGTTGCAGAAGCTCTCCCACCTGCAGGACATCGAGCTGATGATCAGGGAAGCCGAGGACACCAAGACCAAGCAGCGCGAAGAGGAGATGGGCTTCACCCTGCAGGGGCTCGAGAAGCTGCGCGCCGCGAGGGAGAAGTGGCGCAACCAGGTCGATCCGAAGGACCTGCGCGTCTTCGACAGGATCGCGAAGCGGCATCCCCGCGCCATCGTTCCGGTCGAGGATCGCATCTGCCTCGGCTGCTACATGGCCCTTCCGACTTCGATAAACCCCGCGACGGCCGACCCGGATCGATTGATGACGTGCGAGAACTGCGGCCGGATACTCTTCTGGCTGGAGTGACGAGCCGCCCGATCGGGCCTCGGGGCCAATGAGTCGATGCGACTCGGTGACGATCTCCTGTGGATTGAGGGAGCCCTTCTCGGGCCGGGTGGAATCAAGCGCGGTCGTGTGTCTCTCCGATGCCGAGGCGAGGCCAAGGCGCCGCCGGAAGCGGTATGGAGCTTGCGTCCGGATCAGCTTCTCATCCCCGGTTTCCACGACCACCACACCCACTTCGTCTCCGCCTTCCGCGCGCCGCAGGGGCCTGACCTCCACGGATGCCTGAGTCGGGAGTCCTGCCTGGCGGAGGTCGCCCTGTGGCTCCGCCGGCATCCGGGGGCGCAGCCTGTCCTCGGTGAAGGCTGGGACGAATCGGTCTGGGATGACCCGCGGCCGCCGCTCGGCAGCGATCTGGATCGGATCGACAGGGAGCGCCCGATCGCCCTCCGGCGAGTCTGCGGGCATCGGGCGGTGATCAACACGGCCGCGTGGAGGCTCATCGATCCTCGAGGGGCGGAGGCCGATCCGATGACCGGATCGATCACAGAAAGCCTCGCGCTGACGCTCGCCCAGCGCTGGCCCTCCCCCCGCGCGGCCCTCGTCGAAGGGATCGTCCGCGGCCAGTCTGTCGCCTTTCGCGAGGGGGTCGTGGCGATCGACGAGATGGGGCGCCTGGAGACGTACGAGGCGCTGCGTTCCGTGGAGGAGTCGGGGCGGCTTCTGATGCGGGTCGATCACTACTTCCCGCTGGATGCGCTCCCCGATCTTCTGGATCGCGGGATACGTCCCGAACGGAGAACGGGTCCGCTGCGAGTCGCCGGATTGAAGGCGTTCCTGGACGGCTCGATCGGGGCGCGGACGGCTGCCGTCGGCGCCGGCTACGCTGACGGACGAGGAGCCGGAATGCTCCTCCGCTCGACCCCGGAGCTGATCGAAGCCGTCGGGCTGGGCGTCGACGAGGGATATTGCATAGCCCTTCATGCCATCGGTGAGCGCGCGGTCGAGCAGGCGCTCCTGGCCTTCGAGACGGTCCGGCCCCGGACGCGGCCGGGGAGCGCCCTCAGGATCGAGCACGCCGAGCAGATGGACGATCGGGCGATCGAGCGAGCCGAGTCCGCAGGAGTCACGCTGTCGATGCAGCCGAACTTCGCCGCACGGTGGCAGGGGCCCGGGCAGATGTATGAGCGGGCGCTCGGCCGTGACCGCGCTCTGCGGCTGAATCGCTTCGCCTCCGCGGCGAGGGCGGGCAGACTGCTCTTTGGCTCCGACATGATGCCCTTCGGCCCGCTCGCCGGGCTTCCGGGCGCTCTGGATCACCCCGATCCAGCCGAAAGCCTGGCGCTCGCTCCCGCCCTCAAGGCGTATGCCGCCGCGGGCCGGGAATCGGGAGAGGGGCCGGACGCCCCCTCGGAAGCGCCGGCCCTCGATCTCGCGGTCCTCTCGTTCGAGGGCGGCGATCCGCTGGAGGCGCTGAAGAGCCGGAGAGCCCGGGTCGTATGGACGGCTGCCTGGGGAGTCCCCGTCCATTCCGAACCCGACGCCGGCATTCCCGAGGCCTTCCGGGCGCCCTGATCCGATCGCGATCGAAATTCGACTCGCATGCGGCCGGCGATCCTGCGAGACTGCGACTGCCAGATGCGGCGGACGGGAGACGGCATTGCCGCGCGCCTCGACTCATGATCGGGACGTCGGGGCTCCGTCAGGACGCGAAAAGGGAGGAGTCAGCAGGCGTCATGTTCCGCAAGAGCAAGATCGAGGATGAGGCTCCCGCCGAGCGAAAGACGGCCTATGAAGTCACCGTCGGCGCGGGCACGAAGATCGACGGAGACATGACCGTTCGAGGCAGCGCGCGGATCTTCGGCGAGATCATCGGCGACCTCCAGGTGAGCGGGGAGCTGGAGCTGGAACTGGGGGCGCGCGTCAAGGGAGTCGTCCGTGCTGAGAAAGCGCGGATCTCCGGACGGATCGAGGGCGATGTGAGCGTCCGCGACTCGCTGGAGCTCTGCACGGGCTCCCACCTCCGGGGCGATGTCTACGCCAAGAGCTTCCGCATCCAGGACGGCGCCATATTCCAGGGGCAGTGCCACATGGGGCGCCTGGCGGAGAGCGGCGCGGCTCTCGACGACGCGGCCGCTCGCCGATGAACAGAGACTACGCCGGCGGGGGGGTCTCCTTCGGCGGGCCGCTCCGCACGGTCGTGGGCCTCCTGATCGCCTGGAATGTGATCTTCTTCCTGGGCCAGTCGGTCGCCGCTCAGGCCCTTCCCGGCCTCGATCGCTTCCTGCTCTACACCCTGGGTCTCGTGCCGCGTGACGTCATCCACGGGCGGATCTGGCAGCTCTTGACCTACATGTTCCTCCACGGGAGCTTCTTCCACATCGCCTTCAACATGCTTGCCCTCTGGATGTTCGGTAGCCAGCTCGAATTCCTCTGGGGGGGACGGCGGTTCATACAGTACTACCTCTTCACCGGCATCGGAGCGGGGATCACCAACACGGTCTTCGAAGCCAGCTCATCGATCCCGATCGTCGGGGCCAGCGGAGCCGTCTACGGCCTTCTCCTCGCCTACGGGATCTACTTCCCGAATCGGCAGATCCTGGTCTACTTCCTGTTTCCGATGCGGGCGAAGTACTTCGTCATCCTCTTCGGCCTTCTGGAGTTCCTCGCCTCGATTCGGGGATTCACGATTCGTGACGGGATCGCCCACCTTGCCCACCTCGGCGGCCTTCTCTTCGGCTTGATCTACATCAAGGGGATTCCGCTTCGGTGGTTGCGGCGATCGAGAAGGGGTGGCAGGGGGCGCGGGACGCGCGTGGTCGACATCAGGTCCCACCGGGACTTCCAGGAGCGGGATCCGCTGGACTGAATCGCCCCCCCCGGGCGCCGCCGAGCTTTGCCCCCACGGTGATGAGATGTACGGGGATTGCGCGACTGCCCGCCCACAGCCGCACCGCCCACAGCCGGATGGCGCGCTCCTCTCGCGAACGGTATACTGCCGGACCAGCGGGCCGGTGGCCGCAGCCGCTCTCACGGGTTCCAGCACGGGTCTGACGAAGATGCCTCCATCGGAGGCGATCAAGAGGGAGAGCCATGAGCCAAGTCGCAAGGCTAGAGATCGACGGGAAGAGCTACGAGTTTCCCATCGTCGTGGGAACCGAGGATGAACGAGGGATCGACATCACCGCATTGCGCGACCGCACGGGACACATCACGGTCGATGAGGGGTATGGAAACACGGGCTCCTGCACGAGCGCCGTCACGTTCATCGACGGCGAACGGGGGATCCTGCGCTACAGGGGCATCGCGATCGAGGAGCTCGCCGAAAAGTCCAAGTTCACGGAGGTGGCCTATCTGATCATCCACGGAAAGCTCCCGAACAGGGGGGAGATGGATCAGTTCTCGGCCATGCTGACGAAGAACGAGATGCTCCACGAGGACATGAAGTTCCACTTCGAAGGCTTCCCCTCGCACGCCCACCCGATGGCGATCCTGTCCTCGATGATCAACGCCGCGGGCTGCTTCATGCCGGAAGTGGTGACTCCCGATCCCCAGGAGGCGTTTCTCCACCAAGCCGCCCGGCTGATGTCGCAGATCCGGACGATCGCCGCCTTCGCCTACAGGAAGTCGCTCGGGCTGCCCGCCATCTATCCAAAGCCGAGCCTGCCGTACACGGCGAACTTCCTTCACATGATGTTCTCCCATCCCTTCGAGGACTACGATCTCAAGCCGGCCGTCGTAGACGCGCTCGATCTGGTCCTCCTCCTTCATGCCGACCACGAGCAGAACTGCTCCACCTCGACCGTGAGGATGGTGGCGTCGAGCCGGGCGAGTCTATTCGCCAGCGCCGCCTCAGGAGTCTGCGCCCTCTGGGGTCCGCTTCACGGGGGGGCCAATCAGGCGGTCATCGACATGCTGGAGGAGATCAGGCGCTCCGGAGACGACGGTTCGCGGTTCCTTGTGGAGGTGAAGGACAAGAAGGCGGCGAAGCGACTCATGGGATTCGGGCATCGCGTCTATAAGAACTACGACCCCAGGGCGAGGATCATCAAGGCGCGGTGCGACGAGCTTCTGGCGGCGCTCAATCTGGATGATCCTCTCCTCGACATCGCGAAGAGGCTCGAGGAGGCGGCCCTCGAGGACTCCTACTTCATCGAGCGGAAGCTCTATCCCAACGTCGACTTCTACAGCGGGATCATCATGCGGGCGGTCGGAATCCCGGTTCCGATGTTCCCGGTGATGTTCGCGATCGGACGGATGCCGGGCTGGATCTCGAACTACAAGGAGATCCATGATCGACCCGACTCCAGGATCTACCGGCCGCGCCAGATTTACGTCGGCCCGCCTCAGCGCCGGTACGTGCCGATCGAGGAACGAGGCTGACCGCGAGCGCCGGCGAGGCTACCGGAGCAGGAACCGGGCGTCCAGGACGAGCGCCCCCTTTCCCTCCTCGTAGACCAGGAGCGGGTTTACATCGATCTCGTCGATCTCCTCGAAGTCGACGACGAGTTGGGAGAGCCGCTGCAAGCACTCCTGGATCTTGGCGACGTCGCGAGCGGGCTGTCCTCGGAACGATTGCAGGAGCTTGTAGGCCTTGATCCCGGTCACCATCGGCTCCGCCGAAAGGTCGGTGATCGGCGCGAGCCGGAAGGTGACGTCCTTCAAGACCTCCACCATCACGCCGCCGAGGCCGAACATCAGAATCGGGCCGAAGTGGGGATCGCGCTTCATCCCGAGGATCGTCTCGGTCCCCTTGGGGGCCATCTTTTGGATGAGGACCCCCCAGATGTTGGCCCCGGGCCTGCGCGACTCCACCGTCTCCAGAAGGCTCGCGAACTCCGCGCGGAGCGACTCCTCGTCGGCGATGCCGATCCTCACTCCGCCGAAGTCGGTCTTGTGGAGGATGTCGGGGGAGACGATCTTGAGCACTAGAGGGTAGCCGATCTTCTGGGCCGCCTCGATCGCCTCGTCCGCGGTCTTCACAAGCTGGAAGTCGGGCACCGGCAGGCCGTACGCCTTGAGAATCGCGTGTCCCTCCGGCTCGGAGAGGAAGAAGGGGTCCCTCGCGCGAGCCTCATCGACGATGCGGCGGACGAGATCCTCCTGGACGTCCGGGTAGTGGGCGATCGTCCCCTGCGCGCGGGTGCTCCACCTGCCGTACTCGGCCATCGCCGCCATGGCGCGCGCCGCGTTTTCGGGGAACTGATACCAGGGGATCTTGTCGAGCAGCAGGGCGCGGCGGATCTCAGCGCTCGGGCCCATTGTCTGAATGCAGGCGAGAATCGGTTTGTCGGAGGTCTGGCCGATCTTGGCGATGATCTGCGCGATCTCGAGCGACTCGGCCATCAGCGTGGGCGTCCACATCGGGATGATCCCGTCCACGTTCTCATCCTCGACGAGCAGCCGCAGCGCGGCCTCGTAGCGACGGGCGTCGGCGTCCCCGATGATGTCGATCGGATTCGCGGTGGAGGCCGTGACCGGCAGGTGCTTCATGAGCTCGGTCTTGGTGCGGTGGGACAACTGGGCGATCTCGAGACCTTGGGCCACGCAGGCGTCCGTGGCCATGATCCCGACACCTCCGGCGTTGGTCAGGATCCCGACGCGCTTCCCCTTGGGAGCGGGCTGGTATGCGAGGGCGGCTCCCTTGGCGAAGAGCTCGTTGATCGTCTCGACCCGGAGGATCTGCGCCTGCGCGAAGAAGGCGTTGTAGGCCTCCTCGGATCCCGCGAGGGCGCCCGTATGGGAGGAGGCCGCCTTGGCCCCCTCCGTCGTGCGGCCCGACTTGATCGCGAGGATCGGCTTGGGCTTGTGCAGATTCGACGTGGTATCCCGCGCGATCTGCAGGAACTCGGCCGGGTCGGCGAGGTCCTCGAGGTAGAGCATGATGACGTCGGTCTCATCATCATCTTTGAGATAGGCCAGGACCTCGTTCTCGCTGATGTCGGCCTTGTTGCCGATCGAAATGAACTTCGAGAGGCCGATGTCCTCCGACTGGGCGTACTCGAGCGCGTTGACGCCGATGGCGCCCGATTGGGAGATCAGGGCGATGTTGCCGAAGCTCGGCATGACCCGGCCGAAGGTGGCGTTGAGTTGCACTGCGGGGCTGGTCGTGATCATTCCAAAGCAGTTCGGCCCCACGAGGGAGATTCCATAGGATCTGGCCCGGTCCCGGACCGCCTGCTCGAGCATCGTTCCCGTCGGACCGAGCTCCTTGAACCCGGCCGAGATGACGATCGCCGCCTTCACTTTCTTTTGGCCGCACTCCGCGAGGGTCGCGGGCACCGTCACGGCGGGGACAAGGAGAACGACCAGGTCGATCTCATCGGGGACCTCGAGAACCGAGTCGTACGCCTTGACTCCGAGGATGCTCTTCGCGGTCATGTTGACGGGGTAGACGACGCCCGTGTAGCCGTTCATGAGCACGTTGGCGAACAGCGCGCGCCCGACGCTCCCGGGCCGGTTCGATGCTCCGACGACCGCGATCGATCGGGGCTTGAAGAGATGATCCAGATTAACGCTTCTCATCCGTGAACCTCATCGTCATCGCGTAGACCCCTTCGTTCCATCGAGTCTCGATTGGCAGGCCGGTCCGGACCATGAGCCTGTAGGCGCGCGTGTTCGTGTCCAGCACGTAGCCGAGGAATCCCTTGACTCCCTTGATCTTCGCAACCCGCATCAGGTGCTCGAAAAGGGCCGTCCCGATCCCTTGATTCTGGAACTCGTCCTGGATCTCGATGGCATACTCCGCGAGACCGGTGGCCTTGTCGACGTAGTAGCGGGCCGACCCGATGATCTGCTCCTCACCCGCTTCCTTGAAGGCCGCGACGAGGGCCATCTCCGACTCGTAGTCGACATTGACGAACTGCGACATCTTCTCATGCGGCATCGCCTTCAGGTAGGAGAAGAAGCGATAGAAGACTGTGTCCTCGGAGAACGAGTAGAACAGCTCGCGCATCGACAGCTCGTCGGTCGGACGAATCGGCCGCATGTGGATCGTGCGGCCGCTGGCGAGCTGGACGCGCGTCTCGAACTCCTCCGGGTAGCGCGCCTGCACGAGGGGCAGCTCCGGCTGATCGGCATATACGTAGGAGCGCTCCTTGGCGAGCCGCAGGAGCTCGGAGCGGAACTTCGGATGCGCGATCGAGATGAGCGCGAGGGCCCGCTCCCGGACCGTCTTGCCGTGGAGGTAGGCCACGCCCCACTCGGTCGCCACGTAGTGGACGTCGCCTCGGGATGTGACGACCCCGGCCCCCTCCGTGAGGGTGGGAACGATCCGCGAGTGCTGATCGTTGTCGCGCGTGGAGCGCAGGACGATGATCGCCTTGCCGTCGCGGGAGCGCGCCGCCCCGCGGACGAAGTCGACCTGGCCTCCGATCCCCGAGTAGAACCTGTAGCCGATGGAATCGGAGCAGACCTGGCCGGTCAGATCGATCTCGAGCGCCGAGTTGATGCTGACCATCTTGTCGTTCTGGGCGATGACGAACGGGTCGTTCGTGTAGCTGACAGGATGGAACTCGAACATCGGGTTGTTGTGGATGTAGCGGAAGAGTTTCTGGCTTCCCATGGCGAAGGAGGCCACGACCTTCCCTGGATGGAACGTCTTCCTGCGGCAGTTGATGACGCCACTGTCGATCAGGTCGATCACGCTGTCGGAGAAGACCTCCGTGTGGACGCCGAGGTCCTTCTTCTCCTTCAAGTAGGAGAGGAGGGCGTTCGGGATGCCTCCGTACCCGACCTGGATCGTGGAGCCGTCCTCGATGAGATCGGCGACGTTCTTGGCGATGCGCTGGGTCACCTCGCTCGGGCCCGGGGTGACGAACTCGTAGATCGGGGCGTCGTTCTCCACAATGCAGTCGATCTCATCGACGTGGATGAAGCAGTCGCCCAACGTGCGGGGCATCTGCGGATTGACTTCGGCGATCACGATGCGGGCCGCCTCGGCGGCTGGTTTCGTGATGTCGACGGAGACGCCGAAGCTGCAGAAGCCGTGCTCGTCGGGAGGCGTGACGTGGATCAGCGCGACGTCGAGCGGGAACCTGCCCAACTTGAAGAGATCAGGTATCTCCGAGAGGAAGATGGGGGTGTAGTCGGCGCGGCCCTCCCAGACGGCGGGGCGCACGTTGGCGCTGATGAAGAAGGCGTTGGCCCGGTAGCGCGCGGCGAGCTTCTCCTGAGCGTAAGGGGCCACGCCCAGGGTGAGGAGGTGCGTGATCTCGACATCCTCCGTCGGGCAATCCGCCAGGGCCTGGACGAGCTTCTGTGGGGTTCCGCAGGCGGAGCCGATGAAGAGGCGCTGGCCGGGCTTGAGAAGACTCAATGCGCCGCTCGCGGTCTTGATCTTGGCGCCGTGCCGATCGCGCCAGTTGGCTTCGCTCACATTTCCCTCCAATCGGATCCGTTCCGTCGCTTCTTCTCTTCCATCGCGAGGGGATTGTTAACAGGCGGCAATCGAGGCTGGGCCGCCGCATCGCGATCCACCGCCCGCGCGCAGGATCGGTGCGCGCGTCCGCGACGATGAAGGGCTGAGTCCATCTCCTGGACTGATGCCGGCCTCTGATGCGATCGCGCAGCCCGGGGGAGACTCCTCCGCCGCCCTACCCAGCCTCCCATTCCTCCCCGCGTGTCCGTGACACCCACTCGAGTTGGATCATATGCGACCGGCCCGCGGGTGGCAACTCGCCCGGCGCGGCTGCCGGAGCCGAACGCGGAAAGGGGATCCAGATGTGGATCCCCCTTCCCGCATCGCAGGATTCGCGAGTTCGCTAGCGGACGATAACCACCTTCTCGGCGGCCTCGCCCGTGCGCGTGCGAAGGTGCACGTAGTAGGCGCCGGCTCCGACCGTCTGTCCCGCGTCATTGCGGCCGTCCCACGAGGCCTGCTGGTCGCCGGCTCGCAGGGTCGCCTCCCGCCACAGCGTGCGGACCTTCCGGCCGCCGCTGTCGAAGATCTCGAGGTCGACGATCTCGTCCCGCTGGAGGCTGAAACGGATCACCGCGCGCTCCGCGAGAGGATTGGGCGCGCTCGCGAGGGCAGGGCGGAATCCCGCCACGATCTCATCGACCGAGGTCGGATCGCATGCGGGATTGTCGTAGATCACCTCGATCGAGATGCCCCGTCCGGAGAGCGGCCAGATCCTGTACTGGCCGAACTCGTACCCGAGGGGTCCGATCACATTGACGATGTCGCCGCGGCAGGCGGCGTAGGCCTTGTTGCCGTTGAGCTCGTCGAAGTCGACCTTCGCCGTGTCCTGGAGGTCGGCTGAGAGGAGCAGCCACTCGTCGTAGTAGGGACCCACCACCCCGAGAAGGGAGTCGAGCGTTGCCGACTCCAGCCGCACGGCGCTGGACTCAAACGGCTCGGCGGCCCGCGCGGCGCCGCGGTAGGGGATCTGGTCTGCGGTCACCACCTGAGTGGTGACGGGCGCTGTCGTTCCGAGTGGAATCTGGTAGTCGACGCCGTTCGCATAGGCGAGCTGCGTCATGTAATTGTATTCCGTGACTCGCCCGGCCAGCTTCACCTCGTCGCCGACCCTGTACTGGGTGTTGGCCAGGATCCGGGAGTAGAGGTTGTCCCACTCCCGGCCGTCATCGTCCTGCAGGAAGTAGTAGTTCGATCCGACCAGGCCGGTGACGCGCGCCCGGATCGTGACGATTTCCCCTGTCAGAGCGGAGGAGTCGCGCACAGCCGGGTTGGCGACATACTGGATCTGGCGAATGGGCGTGATCCCGGTCCTGAAGTAGGCGGTCTCGAACCCCGCCATGGGAACGCCTTGTTCGGACAAGATCCAGTTGGCGGTGACGCGCTCCGAGTTGCCGTTGCCGAGATCGTCCGTCACGAGGAAGACGCGTCTCGGATTGGTGGGATCTTTCGTCGCGCTGTGGATGTTCGCGCCGCTGCCCAGCTCGTAGTTTTCGGGGTTCTCGGCCGATGCTTCATCGACAGGGACGCCGAACTGGACGGCGACGCCCGTCGACGCCGTCGCGTAGGCGCCTCGGAGCTTGGGCACGCAGGCCATCCCGAGGTCCTCGTCGCAGCTGCGCGGGAGCAGGGCTCTCTTGCTGTAGCGGTAGTCCATGATCCCCTGGGCGAAGGTCAGCAGGGTGCCTGCGGCCGGGATGGTGTACTCGAAGTCGCCCTGCGGCCCGACCGGGAACTGCATGACCGTGAGCGAGTCGGACGACGGGATCTGGCGCTTCAGGCACCATTCGTTTCCATACGCGTCACGATCGTCCGCATAGAGCGTGTTGTCGTCCCGATCGACGCGGACGAGAACGCCCTCGTACTCCTCCTGCAAGAGACCGGTGCCGTTGACTTCGAGGATCGTGACGGGAACGGGAGCCGGGATGGGAGCCTGGCCGACCACCGAGTAGGTCCCGCCGCCGGGCCTGCTGAAGTCGATCTCGCTTCGTCCTGTCGGCTGCGGGTACTCCCAGTACTTGCCGCGGACATTCACCAAGTCACCCCGCCTGCAAGTGGGGCGCGAGATCGTGTAGACGAAGATCCCGCTGTAGCGCCATTGATAGGTCGGGTGCGGGTTTAGCTCCTGCACGAAGAATCCGTAGACGGCGACTCCCGTGACGACGACGCCGTCGATCTCGAGGTATGTGTCCTGGGGATAGACGCCGAGCTGGATGTCGTAGATCGACACATCGGCCTGGGCGGCGCCTACCTGGGTCAGAAGAAGCCCCAGAAGGAGGGGCAGGCCAATCCGTAACGAGTGGCGCATCGATGGAGGTCCTCCCTTGAAAAGGTTAGAGCGAGACCTGGAGTTGTCGCGCTGCCGGGCAGCCATCATGGTCCGGGCGCCTCAACCCAAATTGAATTCTACAGCTTCGCGTGCGCTAGGTCAAGCGATTCAATGGGTTATGCGATTCAATGGGTTATGGTTGCAGGACCTCGCGGAAGAAGCGGAATCCTTCCTGCAGTTGCGCCGGGTCGGGTTGCCCCGGGGGATTGGGGAAGAGTCGCCCGTATGCGCAGGTCACGACTCCGACTGTTCCGGCGCCGTGTTCCGAGATGACCCCGACATAGGCGGGGATCGCCGTCTGGTCAGGCGTCGTCTCCCGGCCGCTCATGCGCCGCACCGTCCCCGGTCGCACCCAGTAGCGGCCCGAGGCGGGAGAGCGCGGCTGCGGGAAGAACTCGGTCTGAGGGGACGAAGAGAAGACCCTCAAGCTGTCCTCTTCCGCGCCTGCGGCATAGTAGACATACTCGTTTCGCCCGAGGGGGAGGCTTGTGGTCGTGATCTCTCCCGGCTCGACCGGGACCTTTCTGAAGAACTCGCTGATCCCCAGCGCCTCCCGGGCGAAGCGGTCGGAGAGGCCGCCATCGCTTCCAAGCAGCGACTGCCCGATGAGCAGGACCTTCCCGCCCCGTTCCGCGTAGAGCTTGAGCCCCTCCTCGGCGGTGCGGAGGTTGCGCGCCATCTTGATCTCGTTGGCCGGATCGATGTAGCTCGAGAGCCAGATCACGCCTTCGAAGAGGGAGCAGAGGGGCTCGATCTCCGCGGTGGTGGCGAAGTTGGGACCCGTCACCATGTCGATCTCGTAGAGCGACCCGCCGGCCACCTCATCGAGCATGGCGCGGTAGTTCACCCGATCCCACTTGTCGACCTGACCCTCCGCCGTGAACTGCCGCAAGAGGAGCCAGCGGGCGTCCTGGGGCCATCGCACGTGCCAGGTGTGGGTCAGGGTGACCGCGCTTGCCGCCATCGCGTCGTCGTAGGCCCGGACATGGATCGTGTGGTCGCCGTCGACGCGCTCGGGGAAGTCCTCGGGGCGGACCGCCGCGACCGTGTCGGTCACCGTCCTGGCGTTGGCGCTGTCGGAGTCGATCCATAGCTTGAATCTGCTCACGGTGGAGCGCCCGTCGAAGTCGGTGACCCGCCAGCCGAATCCGAAGGCCGCGAGGGACGTGTCGGGCAGCGCGAGATCGGGATTCCACTCGATGTGGGGGATGTGGTTGCTCAGATAGAAGGACTGGCTCGGCCCCCTGGCATCCACGAGGTCGAGATCGTCTATCGCGCGGACCGTGAAGGTCCTGGTCGCCAGTTCACCCCCGATCGGAACATCGAATGTGTCTTCCGTCGCGGTCGTGAACGAGTAGATCTGACCCTGGTAGTCATAGCGCGTTCCGGCCGGCGGCTCCCAGCCTCCGTCCCAGCGGATCAGATACCCCGTCACCTCGCCGTCCAGGTCCGTTCCCCACCAGCGCAGGGCTTTGCGATAGTCGGTCGTGTCGACGATCGTTCCCGGTTCGAGGATCGACAAGTAGGTCCTGGGCATCTGGTTCTCGGGAAGCGAGCCCTCATCCTGCACGCAGCCGAGGAGGACGAGGAGGACGAACAGGGCGGTCACGATGGCGGAGCGAGCTTTCATAGGTTTTCCTACTTCAGGATCAGGAACTTCCCGAGTTGGGTCCCGCCCGTCTGCTTGTCCTCGACCGAGAAGATGTACAGGCCCGAGGCGACTCCCTGGTCGCTGCGAGTGATCAGGTCCCACGCCGCCATCCCTCCGGAGAGGACCGGGACATCGTTCTCGGGATTCTTGACGTCGGTCGGGTCGAAGATCCCCCGGATCTCGGTCGCGTCGTAGGAGGCGCCGTCGAACTCGATCGTGTCGACCAGATCTCCGGCCAGCGTGTAGATCCGGATCGTGCATCGATTGGGGAGGTTCGCGAACCAGAGATAGCGGTCGCGGGCCAGCGCGCCGTCCCACGAAGCGTCGCCGCGGTACGGGTTGGGGAACACGATGACCGAGCCCGCGGGCGCCGGGCTCCCGCCCGGGATCGCATAAGTGCGGTTCTGGGACCGCCCGCTCTCCAGCGGCGGGACCTCCTGCGTGCCGGTGTCGAAGGATGTCACCGCAGCCCAGTAGTTGAATCCGTCCCGGACTCCCTCGATGTCGAACCGATAGTGGAGGGTGTCCGTCCCGATCACGATCGAATCGCGAAGCGACTCGAGGCCGGTGTTCTCTAGAAGGCTGTCGACGACGTCGACCTGCCGGATCAGGCGGAACCCCTCCTCCTCCTTCCGCTCGCTGATATAGATCCTGTATCCCTCGAAGTCCATCTCATGGCTCTTCGGGTCGATGAACTCCTCGGGATCGTTTCTCCATCGGAGGGTCAGCTTGCTGTGCTGGGGAAAGACGCGGAGGGCCGGCGAGGGAGGCGGAACGGGGATGTTGAAGTTGAGATCGAAGGCGGTCTGCGCCCAGCCCGCGTTGTAGAGCAGGTCGGCCTCCGCGTCGCGACCCTCGCGCGGCGTCGGATGGCCGCCAAGGAACGCGAAGGAGACGACGATCGAGTCGCCGGGCTCGATCACGGTGAATGGGCCCACGGCGAGCATCGTCACCGGATCGTTGTTGGGCGCCTCGCTTCCCGCCGTCGGGTCGATCGCTCCGTTCGCCATCATGCGATAGCGCTCTCTGTCGTTCTTGGGCGTCCCCGCGAGGGTGAAGTTGGGATCCCAGTTCCACCAGTTGAACGAGACGTCGTGCTCCGAGATGGGCGTTGGGCGCGTCCCGAGCAATTGGATCCCCGCCCACGAGGGGCAATCGCCCTCGTCCAGCGTGAAGTGATGCTCGGTGACGAGGCGGAGGCTGTCGACGTAGGCGATGTCCTTGCGGTTGAACCAGCCGCTGGGTGGCCACGACGTCTGGTCGTCCTTGTAACCGGTCGCCAACTCGCCGTAGAGGCCGACATAGACGTTGAAGATCGGATCGATCGGGTTCGTGTTGTGGATCGTGTAGTTGGCGATCACGATGGCGTCGAACGGCTCGAAGCTGAACAGGAGGGTCTCGAGGTCGACCCGGATGTCGAGAGGCGTGTGCTGGAAGTGGGACCGCTTGTCGAAGAAGCTCGTCAGGAAGTCCTGCTCGCTCTTGGCCCGGCGGTCATAGCAGCAGCTTCGCTTGAGGATCGATCGCTCGTCGATGGTCGAGCGGACCGGATAGAACTCGGAGACGCCCCTTGCGTCGAAACTGCCGAAGTAGCCATCGATGGTCGATGTGGAAACGAGAGTGTCGACCTCGCTCGCCGGGATCCCGCCCACCCAGACTCCCGCCCGCACGAGGTGCTCCTGGCCGCTGCGGATCGGGTACTCCATGGAGGGAGAGCGATCCGAGAGGTTGGTCCCGATGAAGCCGTTGTTGTAGATCGTGAGCCCTAGATTGTTCCCGGTCGTCACGCGAAGGGTGATGAGCGTGTCGGCGAGGGCGATCCCGTCGAACTCCTCCCAGTGGTCGCCGCGCCACGCCATCGGGGGATACCTCTCCTCCGAATCGCCTGTCTGGCCCGCGGCCGGGAGGGCGAGGGCCGCGAGGAGAAGCGGCGCCAGGAGCGAGATCCTAATCATGACTTCGAGAGCCTCAGGACGACCACACGGCTGTTGGCGGAGTCGGATACGAAGACGAGGCTGTCGTCCGCAGCCACGTAGCGCGGGCCCCTGATCGGCGGATCGACCATCGTCTCCCTCTTCTCCGGGGAGTAGACAGTGTCCTCAGGCGCCCCCGTCGCCTGGAACCGCATGATCCGATCGTTGCCGGTCTGGGCGACAAAGCCGCTCTGGCCGGAGGGCGTCGTCGCGACATCCCGGGGTTCGAGAACCTGGTGGGCCTCATTGAAGCCGATGGGATCGTGTTCAGAGAACGCCAGGTTGGTTGCATCTGGTCGGAGCCGTTGGACCCAGTTCTTTCCCGTGTCGGCAACCCATAGGGCTCCACCGGCGAACGCCAGACCGTGGGGGTCGATGACGTACCCCTGGCCCGAGCCGTAGCTGGAGATCGCCCGGACGCGGTTTCCTTGAGAGTCGTACTTGTAGATGGAGTCCTTGACAGCGTCCGAGAGGTAGACGTTCAGATCATTGTCCGCAGCCAATCCAGTGAACTCCGTTGGGGGAGGCCAGCAGAGGGAGTCTAGGTTGTCCGGACAGTGGACGGAGGTGGTCCACAGGGGATCGCGGAACGTAAGAACGGGGGGGCCTCCCGTGAAGTGATACCGCTTGATCGTGGAGTCCCCGGCATCGGCGACGAAGATGTAGGTTGCTTCCTTCTTGGCAACGCAGATCAGGACGGGCCTTATGAGATCCTCGTAGTCGGTAACGAAACTGGGCCGTCGTGGGTTCTTCTGGCGGCTCAAGTACGCCCCCACGCGTCTCGCAGATGAATCCGGGAGTCCGGGGACCATCACCTCCTCGATCACGTAGAGATAGCTCCCCTGCAGGGCGAGGTCGGTGGGATGGTGAATCTGCCAGACCTTGTCGAGGTTGTAGGTCCCCGGCGTCGGGATCCGCCCTGCGTCCGGCTGGGGCGGCAGCTCGAACTTCTGCCCACAGCTGAGCGCAGAGGCCAGAGCCGCCGCGCAGAGGATTCCACTCAGCGTCGAGCGCATCGCATCCGCCTAGAGGGGGACGACCACCGACCAGCGATGGATCGCCAGCAGCGGCCCCCCGTCCGTGTATGCATAGTCGATCCGCGTCTCGGAACCCCGCATGGCAAGCCGGACTCCGAGACCCGCGGAGAACTTGGCCGCATCGGCTCCGCCGTCGAAGCCGGCCCGCGCGACGTAGCGAGTTTCGTAGGTGTACTCGAGCCCCGTTCGGAAGGCCTCCGCATTGTCGGCCACATGGACCACCTCGGAGGCGCTCACGAGAGAGTGCGCTCCCCGCCTGTACGGCTCGAGCGAGAGGCCGAGCCTGAAGGTGGTCGGAGGTGAGAAGGAGGCGTAATCGGTCTCGGCTCCGGTCAAGTGGCTCACGAAAGTCCCGGCCGGCTGGATGTCCGGTCCGAAGTGGAGCAGGGCGATCGCCAGCCTCCCGTCGAGCGCTCCGATCCGATAGAGGGTCCCCGCGTCGACCATCCAGCTGTTCGCGACGGGCCCGCCGATGCCGCTTCCGAGGTCTTCCCGGACGAACTTCACGGTCCCGCCGAACGAGAGGCGGTCGCTGAAGGGGCGCGATGCCGTGAAGCCGATCAGCATGTCGCTATATGCGAAGGTCCTCCCGGTGCCGGTCGGGTGATACTCGGTCGTCTCATCGAGAGTCGTCCCCAGATACTCGATGGAGACGCCGAAGGCCGCCCCGCTCTCACCCCAGGGGCGCGCAAGGGAGAGGCCGGCGATGTTGATCTCCGCCGGCCAGCGCGCGTAGGCGAAGGAGGCCTGCGCTCCCCTCAGCCCGGACAGGCAGGCAGGATTGTAGAATGCCGCCATCGGTCCTTCCGCGAGTGCGGTGTAGGCGCCCCCGAGGCCGGCGGCCCGCGCATCGAGGCCGATCTTGAGGAAGCTCCCGCTCGATGTGGCCACGCGCTGTCCGCCGAGGCTGGTCTGCCCCCGCGCGGGTGAGAGTGTCCCCGCCGCCAGGGCCGCCAGTCCCGCGAGCAGAACGATCCGCCTCACCATTCCATCCCCAATCCGACGCGGACGCTCCGCGGGGCCGAACGATAGGAGGGGTTGGCGATCCGGTAGGCGGTCGCCCGGATCGAACGCCGGATCCCCGCCGCGACTTCCTGGACCGTCTGGTCCGGTCCGACCGTCGCGCCGGCCAGCTCGATCAGCTCCTGATCGGGAAGCGAGAGGTTCGCAGGATTCTCGTAGGGGGTGTCGAGCTGCCCCTTGCCCGCCTCATACCTCTCGCCGGTCACCGGATCGAATGTCAGCGGCGTGCGGTAGTTGAAGAGATTGAAGACCTCGAACGTCGCTTCCAGGTCGAGACCCAGGACCTTCAGGCCCTTGCGGAGTTTGAGATTCGAGGTCGTCTCGATCGGGCCGTTGCGCGAGTACTGCTGGCCCACCCTGTTGCCGAACGGATCCTCGGGCGTGTAGGCGCGTCCCGATTGGAGCATCGTGTAGATATTGAGATTCCAGTCGCTCGGCAGGGGAAGGCCGAGGGGTCGGATCCTCTCGCCCTTGGCCACCGTGACGGCGTACCAGGTCGTGAGCTTGTGAGGTCGATTCCACCACATGTAGATCTCGCCTAGCTCGGTTTCCCTTGCGTCGCCGCCGGTCTCCTGGACCAGCTTCAGGTTGTTCGGGTCCGAGCTCTTTCCTTTGGCGACCGCGTAGGTGTAGCTCACCGCCCCCGACCAGTGGCCCATTCTCCGCTTGCGCAGCTCGATCTCCACACCCGTGCTGCGGGCGTAGTCGAGGTTCCTATAGATGAAGAAGTTGCTCCGCGCCGTGCGCCTCTCCTTCAGAACGAGAGTCGTCGACGTCGGATAGTCGTAGATGTCCTTGTAGAAGATCGACGCCTTCGCGGCCAGGTCGGGACGGAAGAGGTGGCCGCCCCCGAGCTCGTACTGGACGGAGATCTCGGGATTCAAGTTCGGGTTGCCGATCCGCGGGAACTCCTCCGAGGACTGGGAGCTGCTCTTCGCGTAGACATAGAAGTAGGCCGGTCGCTGGGAGAAGTGGCCGTAGTTGAAGAAGAGGTGATCGTTCTTCGTGATCGGGTGGCTGATCTGGAGGCGGGGGGAGAGGTGCCCCTTGAAGCGCCGCCCGAGGAGCCCGTGGGTGTCGTCAAGGAACTCGCGGCGGGTCTCCTCGGTGATCGTCGGGCGGTTGAGCGTCCGCCAGTTGTCGAAGTTCCGCTCGACCTGCTCGCCCGGGAACCAGTAGTCGTAGCGAAGCCCGACGCCCCCGATCAGGCTCTCGTACTCGAGACGATCCTGCACGTAGATGGCCCCCGAGGCAGGATAGACGTGGAAGAGATCGAATTCATCCCCCAGCGGCTTGTCCGGCATGTCGATCGTCGTCGCGTCGAGGGTCATGTACTGGATGTTCTCGAGCTGATGGCTGACCCCGCCGTCGAACTTGTGGCGCCCCTTCACCCATGACCAGTCGCTGGCGAGGTTCCAGTTCTCCACGTAGCGATCGCGGTAGTCGGGCGCGTCGCCGGTGTCCCGGAAGTAGGGCGTGTCCTGCTCGGACAGCAGGACGTCGCTGTCGAGATCGGTGTTGTAGCTCCACCAGAGCTGTCCCACGACGTCGCGATGGCTCGAGGTGTAGAAGCGGGTCAGCGAGAGGGTGTGCACCAGGTCGCGCTTCACGCCTCGGTTCCAGACCAGCGAGAGGGTGTTCTGATCCTCGCTCACTGTGTAGTACCGGTCGAGCCTGCCGGCCCAGCTCCAGGGATAGTTCGTGACGTTGCGATTGATGTCGGCGATGTCGCTCTCGCCGAATCCCTGATCGAAGGAAATGTTCTTCGTGTAGGAGAGATCGAACTTGTCGGATCTCGTCGCGCGCCAGCTCGTCTTGAAGAGCATGCGCCACTGGTTGCTCGCCCGGGGATAGAAGAACTCCTCGTACCGGAAGTCCTTCCCG
>VGJL01000035.1 GCA_016867495.1 Candidatus Eisenbacteria bacterium
GTCAACGAGCGCCTCGACGCGCCCCGCGGCGATTCCGCGCTCTGGCCCCGCGAGCGGGCGGAGCGCTGGAAACCGCCGGCGTCCGAGGAATGGATGCGCCGAGCGGCCGCGACGGGATAAGATCCGCGTGCGCGCCCGCAGTGGAAGGAGGCCCCGATGCCCACGCCCATCCGGATCGAGGTCGGTCCGCTCCGACTCCAGGGGGAGTTCAACGACACGCCATGCGCGCGCGCGATCGTCGCGCTCCTTCCCATCTCGGCAGAGCCGGACACATGGGGAGACGAGTTCTTCTTCCCGATCGGCCTCGACCATCCCCTCGAGAAGGGGGCGGCGGAGCGGGTGGAGGTGGGCGAGATCGGCTACTGGCCTCCCGGCCGCGCGCTGGCGATCTTCTTCGGGCCGACGCCCGCGAGCCAGGGATCGGAGCCGGTGGCCGCGAGCGCCGTCAATCGCGTCGGGCGCATCCTCGGCGACGCGACGGTTCTCCGCGCTCACAGGAACGCGCTCAGGATCAGGCTGGTCCGCGCGGAAGAGTGACGAGGTGGAGAAGAGGCTGCTTCGGATCGCAGCGGAGGCGCTGCGGCGCGCGCTCGCCCCGCGGGCCCGGATCCTCGAGGCCGCCTCGCCGGGGGCGAACCGGATCGACATGCTGCTCGAGCGCGGAGGCGGGGAGCCCGACAGGATCAGGCTCGTCGTCGATCTCGCTCCGTCTAGGCCTTGCATCTACCTCGCGCGACCAAGAGAGACCGTGGCGGCCGAGTTCGCGCTCGGGCGGCACCTCGCGGGGCGATGGATCGTCGGCGTCGAGCCCTCCGAAGACTCCCCCGTCCTCCGCATCCTCCTGGGCGCGGCGGGTGTCGCGGGCGTATCGGCCTCGCTCATCCTGGAGTGGCTCGGGGGGCGGCCCGACGCGATTCTTGTCGACGCGGCCGATGACCGGATCGTCGCGACGCTGAACGAACCTTCCGGCGCCCACGCGAGACGGCGCGCGCGGGGGGCGGTCTATGCGGATCCCCCCGCCCCCCACCGTCCCGCGTACGACACGGCGACGGAGGCGCAGGTCGCGTCGATTCTGGGGCAGGCGCGGGGCGCGAGCGCCGTCAGGACGCTCTGCAAGTCCTTCAGGGGTCTGCCCGACTACATCGCATTCGAGGCGGTCCGCCTGAGAGGAAGCGCCGCCGATCACCTGCGCGCCTTGGCGGCCGCGCCGGCCGATCCGGCGCTCTACGAGATTCCGGGGACGGGCGCGTCGATCGTCGGGAGCAATGGTCCCGACGGCCCGCGTCCGGACGAGCTGCCGGCCGCGTTCGTGAGCCCTATCCCGCTCGAAACCCTCCGACCCTTCCTGACGCTTCAGGGCGGGAGCATCTTCCGCCTCATGGAGAGGGCCAACGCGGCCGCGCTGCGGTCCGAAGCCGCGGCCACGGCCGCCTCCGCCATCGGACAGATCGTCGATCGCGAGAGTCGGCGGCTGGCGCGCCTGCGCGCGCGCCTCGAGGAGGAGGACGAAGAGGCGGATCTGGCGGATGAGTTCCGCCGGCAGGCGGAGGCGCTCCTCGTGCGGATCCAGGACGTTCCCCGGGGGGCGAGTCGCTTCACATGCCCGGACCCCGCGGATCCGAGCGCAGAGATCACGATCAATCTCGATCCGAGGCTCGGCGCGGCGGCGAACGCGAAGGCGCTCTTCCGGAAGGCGCGCCGTCTCGCCAGGGGCGGACCGATCCGGAAGAGACGCATGCGCGAGATCGATCAGGCGATCGCCCGGCTATCGGTCCTGCGATCGCAGATCGGAACGGATCCCGCGCCCATTCTCTCCGGCGCGGAGAGGCTCCTGCGGGAGGCGCTCGGGCCCTTCGCTCGGTCCGCGCGTCCGGCGCGTCCCGGATCGGACGCGGACGCGGGGTCGATCCGGAAGAAGCGGCGCGAGCCGAGGGATGAGGAGCGGTTCCACCCCCGCGAGTACAAGACGAGGGAAGGATGGACCGTGCTCGTTGGCCGCTCCAACGAGGAGAACGACTACCTGACGCATCGCCTCGCGCGGCCGGACGACTACTGGTTCCACGCCCACGGGTGTCCGGGGAGCCATGTGGTGCTCCGGCGCGAGAACCGCAAGAGCAATCCGAGCCGCGGAACGATCGAGGAGGCGGCTTCGATCGCCGCCTACTTCAGCAAGGCGCGCACCTCGCGCAAGGTTCCAGTCCTCTATACGCTCAAGAAGCACGTGCGCAAGCCGCGCGGGGCGCCCGCGGGGCTCGCGAGCGTGAGCCACGAGAAGACCGTGATGGCCGTTCCGAAGGAGCCTCCGGCTTCGGGAGCCGGCGAATGGGATTCGCAATGAGGACTCCGGCGCGGCTCCACCGCGCCTCGAGGCCCCGCGCCGCGGACGCGGTCAAACCGGTTTAGGTCACCTGGACCTGTGGAGGCCGCGAAGGCCCCCCCAGGTCGCGTCGATTACCGGCACCGCGTCGGGATCGTCGGTCACCCGGATGTCGTCGACGTAGAACAGCCCCTCGAGATCCTCGTCCCTGCCGATGGTGAATGTGACCCCAACCAGATCCTCGTTCGTGATCCCGATCGCCGCGTCATCGAGCACGAGCTGGCTGTCGAACCAGACATCGTAGGTGTGCCCGGTCATGTCTACGGAGAAGGCGATTGGATACGCGCGGCCGATCTCGTATTGCCCAACCTCGACGAAATCGTCATCCATGTCCTCGACGAAGACCTTGCCGTCATTGCCGAAAAGCATGGCGAGGAGGATGCTCCCCGAGCCGCTCGTGGAGAGGAAGACGCGGTACTGAATCTCGCCGGGCGACTCCGCGAACCAGAGTCTGGCCATGACGACGGCCGTGCCGCTCGAGATCCCGGCGTTCTCCAGGAAGGAGAATCTCGCGGCGCATGAGGCGCTCGCGCTCCCGTCGGCGATCTCGAGGGACGGACTCGCCATCGGGGCCGCCCGGACATAGCCGCCGGCTCCCGGGTCGACAAAGTAGGGTTCGCCGAACTCGGCGCCGCGGTGGGGAATCTGCTGATCCAGCGCCTTGTCGTTGAAGTTCGCGTTCAGGTAAATCTCCCCGTCGCTCGCCTGCGCGGCATGGATCCTGATCCCGACCATCATGAGACAGAAGAGCACGACTCCGCGTGGACGCATGCTTCGCCCCTCCACTGGCTGAGACGCCTCATTGGGGACGAGACGCCCGCCTTCGCTTCCACCCCGCTCCACCGGTTCCCGTGAGGCAACGTGACACAGTCCCGCGGGGCAGGGCGATTCTAGCTGCCACTTCAGGGCGTGTCCATATCCGACTCACCCGAACTCATCCGCGCGACATGGGACCGGGAGCATGCCCGTCGCTTGCCCCCTCCCCCCCGCCGCGCTATCGTCCCGGCAAGCGGAGGGTGACCGTCATGGATGCCATCGAGATCGTCGGCGGCCGGCAGCTATCGGGAGAGGTGGAGATCAGCGGGGCCAAGAACGCGGCGCTGCCGATCATGACCGCGGCTCTTCTGATCCCCGGCGAGACGTTGATCCGCAACATCCCGCATCTGAAGGACATCATCACGCTTCTCGACTTGCTGAAGCTCCTCGGCGTGAAGGGGGGCTACGAGGATCACTCGCTGCGGCTCGACGCGAGCGAGATCACCTCGACCGAGGCGCCCTATGAGCTCGTCAAGCAGATGCGCGCCTCGATCTACGTCCTGGGTCCGCTTCTCGCCCGGTTCGGGCGCGCGCGCGTCTCGCTTCCCGGTGGATGCGCCTGGGGTCCGCGCCCGGTCGACCTTCACATCAAGGGGATGGAGGCGCTCGGGGCCAAGATCGAACTGGAGCACGGCTACATCGTCGCCTCCTGCGAGAAGCTCCGCGGCGCGAGGATCGGCTTCGACGTCTCGAGCGTGGGGGCGACCGGCAACGTCATGATGGCGGCCACGCTCGCGGAGGGAGCGACGCTGATCGAGAACGCGGCCTGCGAGCCGGACATCGTCGCCCTCGCCGACTTCCTCGTCGCGGCCGGCGCGCGCATCGCAGGCCAGGGAACGAAGTCCATCGAGATCGAGGGGGTCGACTCCCTGCATTCCGTAGACTTCGAGAACATCCCCGACCGGATCGAGCTGGGGACCTACCTCGCCGCCGGGGCGATCACCGGGGGCCGAATCGTCTGTTCCCGCGCGCGGCCCGACCACGCCGGGATCGTCCTCGATCGCCTCGCCGACATGGGATGCGAGATCGCGGCCGAAGGCGACAGGATCCGATTGGCCGCCCCCGAGCTCCTGCGCGCCGTCGACATCCGAACGGAGGTCTACCCCGGCTTCCCGACCGACCTCCAGGCGCAGTTCATGGCGCTCCTGAGCGTGGCCAATGGAACGGGTGTCATCACCGAGACGATCTATCCCGACCGCTTCACGCACCTCCCGGAACTCGGCCGGCTGGGGGCCAGGATCACGCTGCAGGGGAACGTCGCCACCGTTCGCGGCGTCGAGTCGCTGCAGGGGACCAACGTGATGTCGACCGACATCCGCGCCTCCTCCGCCCTCATCCTCGCGGGGCTCCGCGCCGCCGGAACGACGGTCGTCTCGCGCGTCTACCACATCGATCGGGGATACGAGCGCATCGAACAGAAGCTCTCGGGCCTGGGCGCCGTCGTGCGGCGGATCAAGCTGGACGACCCGCTCGCGTGAGGCCATCCCGCGGGATCCATCCATGAGCCGACCCTGCATCATCGGCACCGCCGGCCACATCGATCACGGCAAGACCCTGCTCATCAAGATGCTGACCGGCATCGACACCGATCGGCTGAAGGAGGAGAAGGAGCGGGGCATCTCGATCGAACTCGGATTCGCCTCGCTCACCACGCCGTCGGGGATCCGCTGCGGGGTCGTGGACGTGCCGGGCCATGAGAAGTTCATCCGCAACATGCTGGCCGGCGCCGGCGGGATCGACGTCATCCTCCTCGTCATCGCCGCCGACGAGGGGGTGATGCCGCAGACCCGGGAGCACCTCGACATCGTCGATCTCCTCGGGGCGCACGACGGCGTCGTCGCCCTTACGAAGATCGATCTCGTCGAGAGCGACTGGCGGGACCTCGTCCTCGAGGACGTCCGCTCCTATCTCTCGAAGACATGCCTTGCCGCCGCTTCCGTCATCCCCGTCTCCGCGACGACGGGAGAGGGGCGCAAGGAGCTCCTCGCCGCGATCGACCGGGCAGTATCGGCCGCGGAGCTCAAGCCGCGGGGGAAGTTCACCCGGCTTCCGATCGACCGCGTCTTCGTGATGCAGGGATTCGGCACGGTCGTGACGGGAACCCTCTGGAACGGCGTTCTCAGGGAAGGAGACCGGGTCGCGATCGCCCCGCGCCAGATCGAGTCGAGGATCAAGTCGCTCGAGGTCCACGGCTCGCGCGTTTCCGAGGCGCTCGCGGGGCAGCGCGTGGCGGTCGCGCTCCATGCGGTGACCCGCGAGCAGGTGGAGCGGGGGGATTGGCTGGTCTCGGGAGAGGAGCCCGTCACCACGCGCATCGCCCACGCGCGGTTCAGGTGCGTTCCCGGGAGCCCCTACCGGGTCAAGAGCCGGATGCGCGTGCGCTTCTACCTGGGCGCGAGCGAGATCCTCGGCCGCGTCGTTCCCCTGGAGAGCGAAGAGATCGCGCCGGGCAGCGAAGGCCTCGTGCAGCTTCGCATGGAGAAGCCCCTCCTCGCGGAGCGCGGGGACCGCTTCGTCCTGCGCTCCTACTCGCCGATGCGGACGATCGGCGGGGGGACGATCCTCGAGGTCTCGGGAGCGCGCCGCCGCCGCTTCCGAGCGGAGGACATCGAGGCGCTGCGCCTCGCCGAGGAAGGGACCCTGGAGGAGCGGATCGCAGGCGCGGTCGAGGGACCGGGGCAGCTCGGTCTTGCCGAAGCGGAGCTTCCGCAGCGGCTGGGGCAACCCCCCTCCGATGTCGAGGCGGTGCTCGCTGAGATGATCGCGGCCGGGACGATGCGGCGCATCGGCCGGGGGCTGCTCGTCCTGCCTGGAGCGATCGAACAGACCGGTGCGCGGATCCGCTCGATTCTCGAGGGGCACCAGAAGGCAAACCCCCTGAGCTGGGGCATTCTCAAGAGCGAGCTCAAGAAGCGGCTCGAACGCCAGAGCCATCCCGATGTAGTCGAGGTGTGGCTCCAGGAGCGGCAGGCCGCCGGCGAGATCCATCTGCGCGACGATCGTATCCGCATCGGCGAGGGGCGCATCGACCTCTCGCCCCACCAGGAAACCCTTCGCGCCAGGATCCTCGACGATCTAGGCAAGCGCGGCTTCACCGCGCCCACGCAGAAGGAGTTCCTCGAGTCTCTCCGTTCGCCCGCCGAGGGGGAGGAGATGCTCAATCACTTGATTCGCGAGGGCGAGCTGGTCCGCATCCCTCCGGACCTTCTGCTGCCGGCCGGTCGCGTCGAGGAGATCCGGTCGCTTCTGCGGGAGCACTTCGCGCGCCAGACGGAGATGGCGGTCAGCTCGCTCAAGGAGATCCTCGCGGTCAGCCGCAAGCAGGCGGTCCCGCTTCTCGAGTGGATCGACAGACAACGATGGACCGAGCGGCGCGGGGACGTCCGGGTCGAGGGGCCGGCGCTGCGGGGCGACAGGTAGGGGGATACCATGCAAGGGCACAGGCACATCGCGATCCTGTCCACGGGGGGCACGATCGAGAAGACCTTCAACGAATCCGACGGCACCCTCGCGAACCAGCGCAGCGTGCTCGAGATCATGCTCGCCTCGCTGGTCCTGCACGGCGTGCACATCGATCGGATCCCCGTCATGAACCTCGACTCAGCGGACATGGAGGAGACCGACCAGGAGAGGATCGTCAAGGTCGCCGCCGCCTACTCGGAGTCGCACGACGGCCTCATCATCACGCACGGGACGGACCGGCTGGCCCGCACCGGCGAGATCCTCGTCGAGCGCCTGGGCGCATCGCCCAGGGTCCCGATCGTGCTGACCGGAGCGATGCGGCCCTACGAGCTGCGCACGAGCGACGCGCTGCAGAACCTGACCGAGGCGCTCCTCGCGGTCCAGGTCCTCGCCCCGGGCGTCTATGTCGTGATGCACAACACGGCCCTCCGATTCCCCGGAGTGGTGAAGGATCACAAGCGCATGACCTTCCGCAGGACCGAGGCGGGCGAGAGCCGTCAGACACCCTGAGGACGAACGACCGCAAGACCGGACGGCCATGGGACAGGAGGGCGGCCGCCCCTTGCGATCTAGACACTCAGCGCGAAGCGCGCTACGTCAACGGAGGACGAGCAGGCGCGTGGTCCTGACCGTCGTCACGCCCCCTTCCCTCACGACCGCCCTCGCGAAGTAGACTCCGCCCCCCAGGCGATGTCGCAGACCGCTGTCCCATCGATACGTGTGGGAGCCCGGAGACGCCTCGCCATCCAAGAGTACCGTGACGAGGCGTCCCGTGACGTCATAGACGGCGATCCGTGCGTGCGCGGCCCGTGGAAGATCCAGGAGGAGGACGCCGCCTCCTCCGGCTGTCGCGCTCGCGAGAAGACGCAGTTCCTTGGGGAGATCGACGGTCCCTTCCTCCGTGCCCGCCGGATCGATCTGATAGGCGAGCAGCGTCACATCGTGCTCGTTGTAGATCACGTCGAAACAGACTCCGGGCTCAAGGCACTTACCGAAGATCATGTCGAACCCGCCCTGCTTCGAGCCGTAGGTCATGACGGTGTAGCTGTCGCCGGGTTGCACGTGGTGGCCGTCAATCGCGACGACCTCCAGCGTCCCGCCGAGGACCGCCTCGCCCGTCACATCGAGGAGATCAACACTCTCGGGCGTCGTCCCGCCCAGCTCGGCAACGATCCGACCGGAGGATCCCTGCGCGTAGTTCCCCTCGATGCGAAGCGTGCCGGTCGAAGATCCCGGGGCGACCGCGCCGGCGTTGTTCACGACATTCCCCCGCACGATTCCGCTCCCACGCAGAGTGCCGAAGTCCGCCACGATCGGGTTGGGCGACTCCAGAATCCCCTCGATACGGGCCTCTCCATACGAGAACGAGCATGTGCCCGGCACGGTCCAGGTGCACCCGTCGGTGACGTTCAGCCGCCCATCGATTCGGAGGTTCCCGGTTGTCGAGAAGTCACGCCCGTGTTGAATCGTGAAGTCTCCCGCAGGACCGATTCTCGCAAACCCGGAGAGCCCGTTGCCCCCTCCGTAGTCGCGATGGATGTTGGAGTTCGGGCCGTCGAGGAGGATCGTCGCGTTTGCCGTGTCGACGGGTGCGTTGTTGAGCGCGATCGACGAGTTCGTCCGAGCGATCCAGGTGCCGCCGGTCAGGGTGCGGGAGGCATAGTTCTGGGGCGCCTGGTGTATCTGGAGCTGGGCGCCGCCCGTCGCCTCGCAGACGCTCTGGTTGTTGAAGCCGCTTGTGTCGACGCGCAGCGGCACGCCGGACACATCGGCCCGCACCGTGCCCCGGTTCAGGAACGAACAGAGGATCCGGCCCTTCCCACGAATCGTGTGATCCGCTTCTTGCGTTAGGCGGCTACCCGTGTATGAGTGGATGTAGTCGCTGTTGTCGTTCCCATTCATGAGGATCGCGCCCGTTCCGGTCAGGGAGACGTTGGTCCGCACGTCGATCCAGGCATCCCCCGCGCCGGTGTCGTTGAGTCTGATCGTGCCGTTGTTGACGAGCTGCGAGCCTCCCATGTAGAGGGTATAGCCCGTCGCGGCGTCGACCCATCCGTCCTCCACGATGGTGAGATCGGAGATCCAGCCGTTCTGGGCCTTGACGGCGGAGGATCCGCTGCGGCTGATGGTCCCCCCGACGACCTTTGCCTGGTTGTAGAGCTGGACGTTCCCGCCATCGGCGAAGATCGTCCCGCCGGCGTTCTGGAGGGTGTAGTTGTCGCGGATCTGCAGCTCGCCGCCGTTGCTGGCGCGGAGGAGTCCGTCGTTCGTCTTGTCGGATCCGGAGATTCGAAGGTAGCCGCCGCTCCGGTCGGCATCGATGGTGCCGTGGTTCACGAACCGGGCGGTAATCGCTCCGGAGCCGCGGATCGTGTGGCCGGCCTGCTGAGTCAACGTGCCGCCGCTATAGGACATGATCACGTCGCCCTGGTCCCCATTCAGCAGGATCTCCCCGCTTCCGGCGAGAGAGAGATCGACCCGGATGTCGAAGAACGAGTCGCCCGTGCCCGTGTCGTTGACCCGGATCGTCCCGTCGTTGGTCAGCGTGGATCCGAGCAGGTAGACCCCGTAGCCGCTCGGGAGGTCGACCCACCCCGTCGGCGCGATGGTGACGTTGGTGAAACGCGTGTTTCTGCTCCGCGCCACGGAGGACCCCGTCCGGTCGATCGTCCCGCCGTTGATGTAGCCGTCCTGGAAGAGGACATCCCCTCCGTCGGCCAGAATCGTCCCGCCGGCGTTCTCGATCGTGACCGAGGAGGTGTGCAGGAGGCCGCCGTTGCTCGCCCGGAACAACCCGTTGTTCGTCTTGCCGGTCGCGGAGAGACGGATGAACCCGCCGGGCCGATCCGCGTCGACCGTCCCGTAGTTGACCAACGGCGCGGTGATCCCCCCGAAGCCCCGTATCGTGTGGCCGGCCCGCTGCGTCAGCGCGTACCCGTAGTAGGACGAGATCAAGTCGTTCTCGTTGTCGCCGTTCATCACGATCGCGCCGCCGCCCGAGAGGTCCACGGGGTGGGTGATGTCGAGCGCTGCGTCGCCAGTGCCTTGCTCGTTCACCAGGATCTCGCCGTCGTTGATGAGCGTCGGGCCGTGCAGGTACAGGATGCGTCCGGTCTCGATGACCGTCCTCGCGGACGCGGTGTTCTCGATGCGGCCCCAGACCTGGGACGTCGCATTCGCTCGGAGGACGCCGTTGTTGATCAGACCTTCCGGGCCATTCGCCCAGATCAGCCGGCCTCCGAGGTTGATCGTCGCGTTCCGGTTCAGGACACGGATGCGGTCGACCCCGAAGTCCATGTCGCACGTGACCGTGAAGGAACCCGGACCGTCGGGGATGAGGGCGGACTCGCCGCCAGCGTTGGGCACGTTCTGCGGATCCCAGTTCGAGGCCGTGCCCCAGTTGCCGTCGGTCGCGATCCAGGTCATCTCCTGGGGGCTCGCTGTGCCGACAGCAAGGAGAAGGACAAGCCATGTGGGGATCAGCACCATCAAGCGTGGTCCCGGTCGTCGCGTTGACATCTCTCCATACCTCCCTAGGCACCCATGGTTGCCGCCGGTGTCTTCGATCGAGGCCCTTGCGTCCTCTGCATGGATCGTGGATTCCAACATGCCTGATTCCTCTTGCGCGCTGCGCACATCCCACTCCCCGCGAACCCAGGCCAAACCGTATGAGGAGGCGGTTACGCGGGGATTACGCGAGCCCGTCATGGCGCCCGCCGGGGGAGTCGTCGAGGAAAGGATCGTGGGCAGCGGAGTCCCCGGCACTCTCGCCCGGAGACCGGGGAACGGCTTTGAGGACAATGAGATCCCGGTGGAACCGGACTACTGGCTGCGCTCGACCAGGGCGACGCGAGGCCTGCCGGCAAGATCGGGGAGGATCTCGACCGAGCGGAAGCTCCCGCCGCCGAGCAGGGAGCGCACCGCCTCCCCCTGCGTGATCCCGATCTCGAGCGCCAGCAGGCCGCCGGGCGACAGTCGCGCGGCGGCCTGAGGAATCAACCGCTGCACGACATCAAGGCCGTCCTCGCCGCCTTCGAGGGCGGCGGCAGGCTCGTGGTCGCGGATCTCCGAGGCGAGACCCTTCATCTCCTGGCCGCTCACATAAGGCGGATTGGAGACGATGGCGTCGAACCTCTCGTCCGGGCCGATGGGGTCGAGCAGATCCCCTTCGAGGAACCGAACGCGGTCATCCAGTCCAAGGCGCACGGCGTTGCGCCGCGCCCAGACCAGCGCATCCGGGCTCTGGTCGATTCCCACGCCCGTCGCCTCCGCGAATCTCTCCATCAGAGCGAGGAGGATCGCCCCGCTGCCGGTCCCGACATCGAGGATCCGCGGGGCCGCGCCGCATCCCCCCATGCGCGCGCGCAGGCGCGTTTCGACGCGCTCGACCAGGATCTCGGTCTCGCTGCGCGGGATGAAGACGCCGGGGCCGACATCGAGCGTGAGACCCGCGAACTCCGCCGTGCCCAGCACGTACTGAAGCGGCTCGCGGGACATCCGGCGCTCGAGAAGCGCCTCGAATCTCGCGACGGCGTCGGGAGCGGGCGGGCGATCGAGGAGCCAGAGGCGGATCCGCGGAACGCCGAGCGCGGCCGCCATCAGATACTCGGCCTCGAGACGCGGATTCCCCGCCCCGATCGATTCGATCCGCGAAGCGGCTCCTCGAATCCACAGGAAGAGAGGATTGGGAAAGCCCCCGCTGTCGACCGACATCGCGATCCCGCTACTCGATCTGCGGAGCCTTCAACCGCGTCTCGTCCTCCGCCGCTTGAAGCGCGCGGACGAGGGGATCCAGGTCCCCCTCCATGACGTCGGGAAGATTGTAGAGGGTCAGCCCGATGCGGTGGTCGGTGACCCTCCCCTGCGGGAAGTTGTAGGTGCGGATCTTGGCGCTCCTGTCGCCCGTGGAGACCATGCTCCGCCGCGTCTGCGCCAGCTCGGCCTCCTGCTTCTGCCGCTGGGCGTCGAGCAACCGGGCCCTGAGAACCTTCAATGCCTTCGCCTTGTTCTTGAGCTGGCTCCTCTCGTCCTGGCACTGGACGACGATGCCGGTCGGGATGTGCTTCACCCGGACGGCCGAGTCGGTCGTGTTGACGCTCTGCCCGCCCGGCCCGGATGAGCGGAACACATCGATCTCGAGGTCCTTCTCCTCGATGCGGACATCGACTTCCTCTGCCTCGGGCAGGACCGCCACGGTGACCGCGCTCGTGTGGATCCTCCCGCTCGCCTCCGTCTCCGGAACCCTCTGGACGCGGTGCACGCCCGACTCGAACTTGAAGGTCCCGTAGGCGTCCTCGCCGTCGAGGGAGAAGATCACTTCCTTCATCCCCCCGATGCCGGTCGGATTGCTCGAGAGCTCCTCGAGGCGGAATCCCCGGTTCTCGGCGAACCGCGTGTACATGCGAAAGACGTCGCGGACGAAGAGGGCGGCCTCTTCCCCCCCGGTTCCGGCGCGGACCTCGATGATGACGTTCTTGTCGTCGTTGGGATCGCGCGGGGCCAGGAGGGACTTCAGAGTCCCCTCCCCCGCGATCAGCCGCTCGCGCGCCTCGGGAAGCTCTCCCTTGACGATCTCCTGGAGCTCGGGGTCGCTCCCGGCGAGGATCTCCTCCGCCTCGGTCACGGCGCGGGCCGCCTCGCGGTAGGCGTCCATGGCCCGCAGGATCTTCTCGAAGCGGCCGCGCTCGCGGCCGACGCGCCTCGCCTCTCGGGGATCCTGCAGCACCTTGGGGTCGCCCATCAGAAGCGTCAGCTCCTCGACGCGCGCCCGCACGTGGTCGTAGTTCTTCAGCAGCTCATCCATTGGCTCGCCTCGCGAGGAGACCGCGGCTCATCCTGGAATCCACCCGTTGGGGACGCGACGTGGAACGACCCGGGCGATGGCCCGCGGGCCTCCCCGGGTCGCGCGTGCAGCTACTGGCCTTCGGCTGGCGTCTCGGCGGGGGTCTCCATGCGATACTTGCGCCGGAATCGCTCGACGCGGCCCGCGGAGTCGACGAGCTTCTGCTTCCCCGTGTAGAACGGGTGGCAGCTGGAGCAGATCTCGACCGTGAAGTCCTTGCCCTCGGTCGAGCGGGTCTCGAGGATGCTCCCGCAGACGCAGGTGACCCGCACGCGCTTGTAATCGGGATGGATGTCCTTTTTCATTCCGCCTGAACTCCCCTAACCGTTCATCGCTTCCAGGAACTTCCGATTCGTCTTCGTCTGTTCCAACTTCGAGATGAGGAACTCCATCGCCTCGACCGGATTCATGTCGCTCAGGAATTTCCTCAGGATCCATATCTTACGCATATCGGGCTCCGGAAGCAAAAGCTCCTCTTTGCGGGTCCCGCTCCGGTTGAGGTCGATCGCGGGGAAGATCCTCTTATCCGACAACTTGCGGTCGAGGACGAGCTCCATGTTGCCCGTTCCCTTGAACTCCTCGAAGATCACGTCGTCCATCCGGCTGCCCGTCTCGATCAGGGCCGTGGCGCAGACCGTGAGGCTGCCGCCCTCCTCGATGTTCCTCGCCGCCCCGAAGAACCGCTTGGGCCGGTGCAGGGCGTTGGCGTCGACTCCGCCCGAGAGGATCTTGCCGCTGTGGGGCACGACCGTGTTGTAGGCGCGGGCGAGGCGCGTGATCGAGTCGAGCAGGATGACGACGTCGCGCTTGTGCTCGACGAGCCGGCGGGCCTTCTCGATCACCATCTCGGCGACCTGGACGTGCCGCTCCGCGGGCTCGTCGAAGGTCGAGCTGATGACCTCCGCCTGGACCGAGCGCTCCATGTCGGTCACTTCCTCGGGGCGCTCGTCGATCAGGAGAACGATCAGAACGACCTCGGGATGGTTCTCGGTGATGGAGTTGGCGATCTTCTGGAGGATCATCGTCTTTCCGGCCTTTGGCGGCGAAACGATGAGCCCGCGCTGTCCCTTGCCGATCGGAGCGAGGAGATCGATGATCCGGGTCGAGATGTCCCGGTTCTTCATCTCCAGGTTCAGCTTCGCCATCGGATAGAGGGGCGTCAGGTTGTCGAAGAGGGTCTTGTCCTTCGCCGCCTCCGGCCCCTCGAAGTTCACCGCCTCGACGCGCAGGAGCGCGAAGTAGCGCTCCCCGTCCTTCGGGGGACGCACCTGGCCCGACACCGTGTCGCCGGTGCGAAGGTCGAATCGCTTGATCTGGGACGGCGAGACGTAGATGTCGTCCGCGCTCGGCAGGTAGTTGTAGTCCACCGAGCGGAGGAACCCGTACCCTTCCGGGAGGATCTCCAGCACCCCCTCGGCGAAGATGAGCCCGCTCTTGTTGGTCTGCGCCTCGAGGATCTTGAACATCAGGTCCTGCTTGCGCAGCCCGCTGATCCCCTGGATGCCCAGCTCCTGCGCGGCCTTGACGAGCTCCTGGATCGTCTTGCGCTTCATCTGGGCGATGTCCATCTGAACGGCGTCCTTGCGGGCGCGGCGCTCGGCCGTCCCGATCACCTGCTCGTCGGAGGACGAACGAGGATCTTCTGGCTCGTGATTCTGTTCTCTCACTTAGCGTTGAACCTCAGCGGCGATCTCGGCCGCGTCTAATCCCTGAAACTCTGGATGGATGACAGCCTCTCGGAAACGGGCTGGAATCTCCTCAACGAAGCTTGAAGTAGTCCTGGGAGGGAACAGGGGGTCGTTCTTCCTCCGGCATCCCACCTAGAAGGCTACGTTCACACCTCTGGCCTGTCAACGAAAAAGCGCCGGGCGGCACTTCCAGCGTCCTCGATGGGACGCCTGCGGCTCTCCTCGAGCCCCCGCCTGCTCGCGGGGAATCCCCTCTCGACCTCTCGCGTCCATTCGGTCACGAACTCGCCGCCGCGGATCTCATCCAGTACTTCGTCAAGAGCATGACGGACCTTCGCATCAATCAATCTCGGCCCCCGGGTCAAGTCTCCATAGAGAGCCAGGCTGCTGATCCGCTCCCGCATCCCCGCGATCCCGAAGCGGCTGATCATCTCGGCCGTCAACCCGATTTGCTGAACGCATTCCATGTATGCCAGGACCGGATCGTACCCCTTCGCGACGAGCGTCTCCCAGGCCGCCTGAACCAGGGCGGCCAGGCCCCCGCAGAGGACGGCCTGCTCGCCGAAGAGGTCCATCTCCGCCTCCTCGGCTACGCTCGCATCGAGCAACGAGCGTGCCGAGCATCCGGCGGCAACAGCATAGGCCCGGGCCCGCTCCCGGGCATGCCCGCTCCCGTCCCTGTGGACGGCGATCAGCGCCGGCAACCCTCCAGGGCGGCCGCCCGCGCGCAGGGCCGTCCCCGGCCCGTAGGGCGACACGAGGACGACATCCCATTCCTCTCGAAGCGCCGGCTCGGCGAAGCGCAATGTGAAACCATGCGCCAGGACGATCACCTGCGGGCGCGACGAGAGCGCCATCCGTGCGAAGAGCGGGACGTGTGTTTCGTCGGGCGTCAACAGAGCGATGAGATCGCACTCATGCGCGAGGTCCCCCGGATCGTCGACCGGGAATCCATCCCCGGCCGCGGCGGAGGCCGAGAAGCCGCCCGGCCGCGCGCCGACGCGCACCCGATAGCCCGAATCGCGGAGATTCATGGCCTGGGCGCGACCCTGATTGCCGTAGCCGAGTATTCCGAGTGTCCAGTCACGCATGGGAATCGAATGCGGCGGTCAAGCGGGAGGAGTCAGTCTCAGGGAGAGTCTCTCCGGGCGCGGGCCTCAGGCGGCGAGGCGGCCGGGCCGCATACGGCCGGGCCGCCGCATCCTGGCCGCACCCTACTTTCCGGTCTCGCCTTCCGCCGTCTCCTTCTGCGGCTTGAAGCCCATCTCGTACTTGTACTCGCCCCGGATGAACGCCAGGGCTTTCCCGCGCGTCCAGAAGAACCAGCACATGTAGTCGGCTCCTCCGGCGTCCGTGAAGGTCCGCACATCCTCCGGCTTCCCCTCCTCGCGGTACTTCCGCATCGCGTCGGAGGTCGTGCCGTACTTCTCCACCTCCGCCTTGAAGGCGTCGGCGGCAACAACGGTCCCGGACTTGAGCGCCCGCGAGAAGACGAGGCCCGCGACGCGCTCCGCCTTCTTCCCCTGGCAATCGAGAAGCCGGCCGACGATGTCGTAGTAGCGCCCCTCTTTGGGATTGATGTCCAGCAGGCGCTTGGCCAGGGCGACGCCGGGGTCGCAGTTCCTGAGCTCGTAGTAGAGGGAGGCCGCGTTGTAGAGCGCGTCCTGGTCCTCGGGCTTGTAGGTCAGGGTCTTCTCGAAGTACTCGATGGCCTTCGCGTAGCTGCCCTTCTTCTGCGCCGTGTCGGCCTCGGCGAGCTGGTAGTAGACGACACCGAGGGAGTAGAGCAGGTCGGGATCGTTGCTTCTGAGACTCTCCGCTTCGCTGTAGAACTTGATCGCGTCGGTGTAGCCCTCCTTCGTCCCCTTCTCGGCGGCCTGGTCGCCCAGACTGCGAAACTGGTCGAAGAGGATCTGGCCCGCCCTCGAGTCCTGCGCGGGGGAGAGCCGCTGCGCCTCCTTGAGCGACACGAGGCCCGAGTCGACCTGGCCCAGGTTGAAGTAGCAGACTCCCATGTTCCGCGGCGTCTCTTCCTTCGAGCCATTGAACACGCGCGCCTTCTTGAACTGGTTCAGCGCGAACCTGAAGTTCTTCCTCGCCTCGTCGGATTTGTCGATCGCGCGCGCGTCCTGCGCCGCCTTGGCGTACGAGAGGCCCTCGTTGTGCCGAACGCTCCAGTAGTGGTCCATCGCGTTCTCGACATCCTTCGACGCCAGCTCTTTCTTGGCGGGCAAGGCGACTTCGACCGACTTGTCGAACGACTCCTTCGCCTTCATCGTGCTATCGAGCTCGGCGTAGCTCTTGCCAAGCCAGAAGTAGGCCTCTGAGTTCTGCGGCTCCTGCTCGATCGCCTTCAAGAGCGTCTCGCGGGCCCGTTCATACCTCTTCTGGTCGAAGTGGAGGATCCCGCCGCTCAGGTTCGGGTTCTTGCAGCTCGTCGTGACGGCCAGAACAATGAAAACCGAGAGGAGGATTCCGAAGGAAATCCGTCGCATGACCCAGCCCCCCATCAATCCCTGAATTAGTGACACCCCAGCCACACCCAGAGAATCTAGGATCCCGCCGGCGGAGTGTCAAGGCGGCTCGGGCGCGTGCGCGCCGGCGTCACGCTACAGCGTCCGGATCGGGTCCACGTCCATGTGAAGGCGAACCCCTCGCGTGCCTGCGGGACCCTTGATCTCCATGGCCTGCCGGGCCAATCGATGAAGCGCTTCGCTCCCGCTTCCCTTGAGAGTCAGGTGCCACCGGTAACGCCCTTCGAGGCGCGTGAGGAACATCGGCGCAGGCCCCAGGATCGCGATCCCGGCGCGCCGCGCGGCCGATCCGATGTCGGCCGCGAGCGCCTCGGCCCGCTGCCTCACCCTCTCTTCATTCCTGCCGTCGAAGAGCAGGTGGATCATCCGGGCGAAGGGCGGAAACCCGAGCGACTCGCGATGGGCCAGCTCGGCTCGGGCGAAGCCCTCGTAGTCCCCCGCCGCGACGCCGCGGATCACGTAGTGTTCCGGGAGCATCGTCTGCAAGACCACCTCGCCCGCGACCTCGCGGCGCCCCGCGCGCCCCGCGACCTGCGTCAGAACCTGGTAGGCGCGTTCGGCCGCGCGCAGCTCGGGAAGGGCCATCTCCCGATCGGCCTGCAGGATCCCCACGAGCGTCACGCGCGGAAAGTCGAGCCCCTTCGCCACCATCTGCGTCCCGAGCAGGATGTCGACCTCTCCCGACTCCACCGCCGCGAGCGCGCGCGCATGGCTTCCGCGCCGCCGCGTCGCGTCCGCGTCCATGCGCAGGAGCCGTGCGCGCGGAAAGAGTTCGGCGAGGCGCTCCTCGAGCTTCTGCGTTCCCACTCCTCCATAGAAGAGCCTGCCGCTCCCGCACGCCGCGCACGCGTCCGGCTTTCCTCGCACGAGCCCGCAGTGGTGACAGCGGAGGTCGCTCGTCACGCGGTGATAGGTGAGGACGACATCGCATCGGCTGCAGCGGATCATCTCTCCGCAATCGTTGCACTGCACCATCGTCGAGTGTCCACGGCGATTCAGGAAGAGGATCGTCTGCTCGTTCGCCCTCAGGCGCTCGAGCGTCTTCTGCACGAGGCATCCCGAGAAGAGGGGGATCGGTCCACCGGATGACGGAAGTCCAGGGTCCCGACGCAGATCGACGACGTGGAGTTTCGGCGGCCGCGTGTCTCCGAATCTGCGCGTCAGGACATGGACCTGGAACTTGCTCTTCTTCGCGTTCCACCAGGCCTCCAGGCTCGGCGTCGCCGTCCCGAGAACCGCGAGGGCCCCCGCGTTGCGCGCCCGCACGATCGCGACGTCCCTCCCGTTGTAGCGCGGCGACTCCTCTTGCTTGTAGGCGGGCTCCTGCTCCTCGTCGATCACCACCAAGCGGAGATCCGGCAGCGGGACGAAGACGGCCGAGCGCGCCCCGACGACGATCTTGATCTCCCCGCGCCGCGCCTTCTCCCATGTCTCGCGGCGCCTCCTCGCCCCGACCTGCGAATGGTAGAGGCCGACGAGGTTCCCGAACCTCCTCCGTACACGGGCCAGGATCTGCGTCGCGATCCCGATCTCCGGCTCCAGGAGGAGGACGGACCCGCCCTGATCGAGGACGCGCGCCGCCAGGGCCATGTAGATCTCGGTCTTCCCCGATCCGGCGACCCCGTGAACCAGATGGACGGCGAAGCCTCCGCGGTCGAGTTCCTCCTGAAGGGATCGGACGATCGCCGCCTGCTCGGGCGCCAGAACGGGATGCTCCTCGGACGGCCCGGCCGCGCAGCTCTCCGCCTGCGTGTCTGCGGGCTTCTCGGCGCGCTTTCTCCGGGCCCGCCGCGGAGTGGGGCCGAGCGGAGCCGCGGCCTCGAGAACCTCCCCCCAGGAAGCGAGGTAGTACTCGGAGACCCAGCGCGTCAGCTCGAGGATGTCGCCGGCGAAGAGCGGCTCGATGGGATCAGGGCCTCCGAGCGGCCGCAGCCTCTCGGGCGCCGGCCCCGCGTGCACGCGAACGACGTAGCCGCGCGTCCGGCGGCGGCCGAGAGCGACCGCGACTCGCTGTCCGGGGACGATCGCGCCGCGCATCTCCTCGGGAATCAGGTAGGTGAACAGCGTCGAGACCGCGACGGGGACCGCAACATCGGCCAGATGAGGCTCGCCGCTCATGGGGCATAGGATGCCGCAATCGTCTCTCCAGGTCGAGCGCGGATGGCGGCTTCGACAGCGTCGATCCGGCCGGATTCCCAGGGCCGCGGAGGGGCGATGCGGGGAGCAGGGAATCCCGCTCCGCCGACATTCAGAGTTCGTCCAACGGGCTCGAGATGCCAGGCGGGAGAGCCGGGATCACATGCGTGTAGATCATCGTCGTCTCGACGCTCTTGTGACCCAGAAGCTCCTGGAGACGCCGGATGTCAATCCCCCTTCCCAGCATCTGTGTCGCAAAGCTGTGACGAAGGACGTGCGGACTAGCGGGTTTCGTGATCTCAGCCTTTCGCACCGCGGTCTTCATCGCCTTTTGCAGAGTCGCCGGCGCGACATGCCAGCGGTGGATCGCGAGCGCCTTCCGATCCGGCACGAACTTCGAGGAGGGAAAGACGAACTGCCAGCCCCATTCGGTTCCCGCATTCGGGTACTTCAGGCGAAGGGCTCCTGGAAGCGGCGCGACACCCGCTCCGGCCGCGAGATCGCGTTCATGGAGCGCTCTTACCCTGTCGAGATGCTTGCGCAAGGCCGGCTGTGTCCGCCGGGGCAGCAAGGTCACCCGATCCTTGTCCCCTTTGCCAGAACGCACGGTGATCGTGCCATTGCTGAAATCGATGTCCTTTACGCGCAGCAGAACCAGCTCGCTCAGCCGAAGGCCGCTTCCATAGAGAAGCTCAATCATGATGCGCGGCGTGCCTTGGAGCTCTGCGAGAACCGCCCGGACCTCGTCCTCCGATAGGACGACAGGGAGCTTCCGGCCGCGGCGCGCGCGAACCGTCGAGGCCATGTCCCCCAGCTCGACGCGGAGAACGTGGCGGTGCAGGAAGAGGATCGCGTTGAATGCCTGATTCTGAGTTGAAGCGGCGACATTGCGGCGGGTGGCCAAGTGGCTGAGGAACGCTTTCGCGTCCGCGGGCCCAGGAGCGATGCACTCTCCGTTGGAGCCGACATAGCGCAGGTAGCGACGCGCCCAGCCCAGGTAGGCGCGTTGGGTTCGCGGCGAGTAGTGACGCAGGCGCAAGAGATCCTGCATCTCGCGCAAGGTTGCCGATTGGTCCCGTAGTTCCCCGGGGGGCGGCGGCGCCGGCGGCGTCAGCGGCGCTGGCTGAGTCGGCGGTGCCGGCGGCGCCGCGCAGTCCTCGGCCGAAGCCCCTCGGAACTGACCGTGGTAGAGATTCACGGCGTCAGCCGCCTGTCGGATCTGCCAGTCGGGCGTCTCTCCGCGACCGAGGTCCTCGAGGAAGACCCGAAGCGTGTCCGACCAGGTCTCGTGGGGGCGCGACGCCGACAGGCGCAGGAATCGCTCGACCCAACGCACGAGGTACGGGATCCGGTGCTGAGGCGCGATGCGCTTCCGGTGGAGCCAAACAGTGAAGTCACCTCGCCATGCGTTCCGGGCGCCCGCTATTTCGTTGTGAGCCATAGGATTTCCTGTGGCGCCATTCCGGACCGACGCTCGCCGGATGTCCGACGAACAGGGTATTGCCGACCATATGCTGACGGCAGTGGTTTCCCGATACCCGCTCCCGTCGCGCCATCCCGTTCGCCGCAACATCCACATATCAGGGTATTGCCCTCGTTATCCACGCCTCGTCTGCGTCCCCATCAGTCGACAGGCCTGGCTTTCACCGCTCGATCCGGCTATATTCGTGCACGTTACGTGCCACCTGACTGGGGGTTGCTGATCATGCGTGCGGCACTGCGAGGACTACTCCGACACGTCCGCCAGAACAGCGCGACCGAGATACTCGGCCAGGTGGATAATCATATTGTTCGCCAAACGCATCGATGAGGAAGCGCCAACCACGGCGTCTTCG